>JAIDDH010000109.1 GCA_029055435.1 Acetatifactor sp. | reverse complement strand
GGGGACGCCATTTCCCTCCGTCAATCCCCTCTTCGCCGTCTTGTCCGCCAGTTCATTATATTCGATATTACTGTGGGCCGCCACCTTGGTAAAAAATATCCCGATACTCCTTCCCCATTCCCGCATGGAGTCAGCATACTTTCGCGTCAGCTCTGTCCTGCTGCGCCAGCTCCCGGTGACCCATTTCTCAATTCCCTCATAATCATAACAGATCTCCACTTCCCGAAAACCGTTTGCCATGGCTGTCCGCACTGCGTACATGGCACCCAGCATCTCTCCCGTCACATTGCGATGCTGCAGAGACTGCGGATTATCGCCGTTTCCATAAGCCAGCCGGATTTCCTCGCCCTCGGGCAGAAACACACAGCCGAAGGCATACTTTTTTAAGCTATCGTCATAGCTTCCGTCCACATAGGCCAAAAGCCTGCCGGGAATCACATCGCGGGAAGACTCCTCCTCAGCACATGGCCTGCCCAGATACGCATTTGCCTCCTCCAGAGTTGCAAATCCCTTGTATTCCGCCCCGGGAAAGCCCTCCACAGAGGCTTTACATTCATCCCAACTTTTAAAAACGCCTGTTACTTTTCCGGTCCTTACTGCATAAAACTTCTTTGCCGCCATCTACCGCTCCCTCACTCAATTTATAGTTTCTAATTTACCATCGTTTGAAGGTCTTGTAAACAAAATTTTCTTGTCATGCCGGATTGATTCCCTTATAATGCAATATAACATGCATAATTCAACATATCGCGCATAATATAACATCCGTAACATAACATATGTATCGTAACAAGTGTGACTGAGGCCTGTCAACAGCTATGACTTGAATGGGACAATCTTTTGTGTTACATTAATAGATAATTACACGTGCACGAGGGCAGAGACATGAGCTGTGAAAACCCCAAAAAACCTTTACATGATGACAATAGTTCCAAGAAAAAAGACAACCTCATATGGCCCCTTTGTGCAATAAGAGTTTTCATTTATGCAATTATACTGACCGCTTTGTGGATCAATCTGCCAAAATACAAAACCGGGGACTCCAATGAAGCCTCCGGGTCTTACTATATAAAAAACACAAGACCCGGAGACGTCAGACAAAGCGAATACTGGCATAAAAAATCGAAAAGCGCAAACGGATTTTATGAGGGCTCTCCGGATAACGGAGAATATTCCGGTATAGACGGCGTCGAATGCGTAGAATATTTTCAATATCATTATGACAAAAAAGGAAGGCAGATAAAGACATATTATTTTCGTCCTCATGATTATTATGAAAATACATGGTGCCTGACGTACAGTATTGATTATACTTATGACAATAAAGGAAGGCTCAAAAAGGCGTTAAACTCTAACGGATATGAAAGCGAATATTATGAGTACGGGAAAGACGGATATACAATAACAAAACGCCGGACAAATTCAAAATACGAGGACACCTATATATATGATGACCGGGGCTGTCTCCTTACGGCAGCAGTGCGCAATCGTTATGCCCAAAACCATGAGCATATCTATACATATGAGTATGACGATAAAGGCAGGGAGATTGGCCGCATTCTCAAGATAGGTGACAGACCCGCTTTCAGGATTATGACGAGAGAATATGATGATTTGGAAATGACAATGATTGAAAAATACTTTAATTCTGAGGGTAAAGAAACCATTGTTAAAAAATTTACATATGACGAAAACGGAAAGGAATCGGACTGCTCATGGTGGGAAACGGATGCCCTTCCTTCGGATAAATCCTGGCAGGAATGCAGCGAATACCGCAAAAAGGGCTACTGGGCCGACTATAGCGGAGAACTCTTGACGGAGGAGCTTGTAAATGACATTAACCTTGACAATATAAAAACAAGTTATTATTATGCATATGATTATGATTTTGAACAAAACCTCGTAACAATGCTCAGAATGGACGAAAGGGAAACAACTTATCTGTACATATATAAATATAATGACCGGGGAATGCTTGATGAGGAATTTCACTATCAAATATCATCCACGGTCGGCGAGTGGACACAGACCTTGAGCGACGGCAGTAAAATAACTATAGATTACGGAGAATACAGGGAAGCCGAAGAAGACGAGGACAGCCTATACGTCACGGTTATCGGCGAAGATGGCGCGGCTCATATTGTAGAGACGGGGAGAGTCTATGACAATACCTGCATCATGCGTACCGCTGCCGACGGTTCAATAATGAACCGTTTCCTCTGGGGTGCCCCGGGCGGAAAGGGAGTCTATGTTCAGTATACCACGTCAAACGACACGATATATTGGCAGACATCCCCGGAGCTTATAGAAATACTTGCAAATAAAGATAAACCCATGCAGAACGAAAATGACAAACCAACCGCGCGGTATCACTTTGTCTTACAAGGCGAATGCCTCTGGACGATCGCCGAGCAATATTTCGGGGACGGTCTGGAATATTGGCGTATATATAACAATAACCGCGATATTATAGGAGATGATCCTGATATTATATTGTTTGGTATGCGATTATATATTGACGGCTGACCGTATATTGTAAAGGTCCCTGACACTCCACTTAGTTCTATACTTATGACCACGATCTGTCAACAGCCATGATATCCTTGTATTTCATAGGCTGTATACTCATGGCTGAAATGATATCCCAGCTTTTCTGCCAGGGACACGGACCACAGATTCTGTGCATCCCAGCTGGGATACCAGCCCCGGCCCACACACTCCAATATCAGCTTTGCGCCGCATACAGAAGCAAGCCCCCGCCGTCTAAAATCCGGTCTCGTGTCTATCTCAATCTCAATGCCGCCGTCATAAGCGGTATAAGAAGATGCTCCTGCCACCACTTCTCCGTCCCTGAGCGCCACGACTCCCAGCCCTTTTGCCGCATACTGTTCATAACTCTCAAATACAGATACCAAATCCCGGCACCAGTCAATCCCGCCGCACAGCTCAAACAACTCTCTGTCAATTTGTTTCAGACAATACTCCGGAGACAACGAATCCACAATACACCGCAGCTTCTCTTCCGAAAAAACACCTGTTTCTTTTTTCATGGCATAGCGGGTCACCTTTTTAGCACGCCCCTGCCACACACTTTCTATCAAATCGCCCCACTCGGGGGTCTCAGGCACCATAATGATAAAATCCTGCCTGCACCATTCCGGTTTATATCCCACCAGTTCTCTGTCCGGTCTGCCCGCAAAAAAGCAAAAATCTCCTAAGATTGCCATAGCGGAATCCGGCTGCTCTGGGCTCACCGCATACAGATGCCCCATCACATTTTGAAGGCAGGACCATATCATGGTTTCCTGCCAACCTTCAAAAAGCGGGGCAACTACACTGCCCCGCCTGATTTCATATATCATAATCCTCTTTCCTCCGATGCATCAGTCCCCTGCCAGCCATTCCATACTCGCCGTTTTCTTCCACTCATTTAACGGCATGTGAATAATATTGCCTGTTAAAAATTCTATCACATTTTATATGGTATGGGCAAGCTGCATTATCTTTTTACTCCGTCTTTATTCCTCCTCAATCACTCGCCGGATTGCCTCAATCCTGTCAAAATCCGCCTTTGAAACACAGATGCCTTCACTGGTAAATGCATGGACAATCCAGCCGTCGCCGAGATAGATTGCAACATGGAGCGGATCTTCATAAAAAAGCAAATCTCCCGGCTGTGCATTTTCCAGACCGTCCACCTCGCAGCCCTGCTGCCGCTGTTCTGTCGAGGAATGCGGCAGGCTGACACCAAACTGCGCATACACGCTCTTTGTGAAGCCTGAGCAGTCCGTCCCTTCCGTCAGACTGTCCTCGCCCCATTTATAGGGATTTCCCACAAACTGCAGCGCATAGTTTGCCACCATGGCTCCCGTCTCTGACTCTACCATCTGCATTCCAAAGCTTTCCATCTCCGGGCGCAGTTTTTCCTCAGGAAATTCGACTTCCATAATTCCCAGACTTGCCATATATTCCGCCGCCTTTTCCGGATTTGCCCTGGAATCATCAATAGGCAGTTCAAAAAGAGCGTTTAATCCCACATACGTCTCATTCCTTGAAATTTCTCCGGTAACTTTATCATAGTTATAGGCCTCTGCTCTATAAAACGTACTGTCCGAGACGCAAAGATACAGATCATGATCCGCAAACCACTCCACATTGTCACACTGCACAAGCCGGTACAGCGCACCATCCACAACCGATTCCCCATAGCTACCATGCATCGTCACCGCATTGTACGCCACAGGAGAATAGCCTCCGATAAGCGGTGAAACAAAAAATTCCAATTCACCATATGCATCGGCGTAACTGTCCGATATTGGAGTTCCATCAGAACACGCAATCGCCACAGCCACATAGCTTCTGTCCGCCAACAGCTCACCATCGCTAAAATACGAAGATTCTGACACTCCTTCCCCGGAGACAATCCCCATCAAGGTCACATCATATCCCCCATAACTCTGGACTTCATTGATCCGCAAAGCCCCCTCGCTCAAAAAAGCATCTGCCAGCACTTCGTCACCCATATGCTCTGCAAGCTCTCCGGGCGTCAGGTATCGCCATGCCCCGTATGCAGTAATAGAGCACATACACAGTACCGCAGCAGCCGTGAGTGCCGCCGCAAAATTCCTCTTTCTGTTTCGCACTCTGCCATTCTGCTCCAACACCATTCTCTCCTCCGCCCGATTCAAAATCATCTGATTTAACCGTGCATCCGGCTCCTCTGTGAGCATGAGAGCCTGTCTGACTATCTTCGCCATCCTCTTTTCCCTCTCTTTTTCCAAAGCATTATCCATCACTTTTTTCATCGAAAACCTCCTCCAACTCTCTTTTCAATAGTTTTCTCGCCTGATGCAATCGGCTCAACACAGTTCCCTTGGGAATCCTCATCATCGCAGCAATCTGCGCCGTAGACAGTTCCTCTATGTAAAATAAAAGCACCACAATCCTAAGCCGTTCCGGCAGAGCATGTACAGCCTTCTGCACAATCTCGGCCTGCTCCCTGTCGATGATCTGCTCCTCCGGCGACAAATCCGTTGCTTCACTGCTTTCCTCATCCCGTTCATCCACGATAGGCCGCATGTCCGCAATCCGCTTTCTCCACGCAAATTTCCGTTTCCGGTTCTGCCAGATATGGACAGCAACGGAAAGCAGATAGCTTTTGGGATTGCTCTCATAATCTATCCGGTCGCTCAACTCCACTGCCGACAGAAAAGTATCCTGATACAAATCCTCGGCCTCCTGCAGATTTCCGGCGAGATGCCTGCAAAATGAATAAATCGCTTTTCCGTGTTCCTCGATGCATCTTTCCAATTGCTGTCTTGTCATTCTCTCACCCTTTCACTCTTATATGGTAATAACTCTTCCGATGATTCACAAGAATAAAATCAAAATACAAAAAGCCCTGTGAACATGAAGTCCACAAGACTTTTCTGCATACGCCCTTTTAATCACAGATATTATTTATTCCACCCCGGGTTTTCTGTTTGCCACTAACTTAATAATACCCGCGATTGCTCCCCACAGAACGCCCGCAACAGGCCAGACAATCCATGTATATTCCCAATTCCGAGTCCAAAAAGACCACCCCAGATAAATCGCCACGGCAATACACCAGTAAATCCCCGCCACCGGAGCTACCCTGCGGTTAAAGTTTTTGTTCTCCGTTGTGTACTCCCCCATCTGAAGCAGCTTGTCATATCCTCCTCGGATAATCCCCGCCCAGATAAATAAATACACCGCGCCTGCCACCACCGCCAAAAGCAGGGCCGCACAGACAACCTCCACCAGTTCCCCGGCTTCGCTCATTCCGGCAAAACACAGAGGGAGCACCGCCAGAATGCACATTCCCACACCCACGGCAATGCAGACTGCAAAAGTGCTCATAAAACTCTCCTTCCGCTTAGTGACAATTCCTTCCACACCATATCCCGGCAGGATTTTTTCCTGCTCCAGATAGTTATACTTCTCATAATGAACCCCCTGCAGGATAAAAATAACCACGGCGACCGCCACCATCACCAGACACACAATCAACCCGATTCCCCCTGCAATATCCTCCGAAATACGAAGTCTTCCCGCCTCGACCATACCAGCCAATAACATCAGCGTAATCGGTGAGAGAATGCACAGCACCACACCCAGCCCGATCATCCGGGCAAACTCTCTTGTTCTCTCCAGAAAAGTCTCCGCTTCCTCCACATCGACCACCCGTCCCGGCTTCTGCGAGTCCTCCGATGCCATTCCGGCCCCGGCCTCCAGTTCCTCGTTTTCTTCCTTCAATAAATAGTCCGTGCTCACTCCGAACAAACTGCTGAGCTTAATAATTTTGTCCAAATCCGGTATGGCCGCGCCACTCTCCCACTTGGATACGGACTGCCTGGAAATATTCAGCCGCTCTGCCAAATCCTCCTGAGACCAACCGTTCCGCTTCCGCAACATGATAACCTTATCTGCCAATATCATTTTTGTCACCATCACTTTCCTATTATTTCATTTTTAATCGTTCTTTTATGTTCGTCATGACATGTTTATCATAACAAAAATGTCGCTTGACAGCCACCAAGTGAAGTGTATTTTTTGTCAACCGTGGGTTGCGAAGCGGAAAATACCGCTGTATTCTGCCGTTTGAAGCAGCTCAAATCCCAAATTCCATATAACATAAAAATCCCGCAGATAAACTAAAGTATCTGCGGGACTATAATCTTCTGAAAAGAGGTAAATTATACAATGCCCTGAGCGTTCATTGCATCAGCAACCTTCAAGAATCCTGCAATGTTGGCACCTGCCACATAATTGCCCTCCATGCCGTATTTCTTTGCGGCATCATCCAGGTTGTGGAAAATGTTCACCATGATATTCTTAAGCTTGGAGTCAACCTCCTCAAAGGTCCAGGAGAGTCTCTCGCTGTTCTGGCTCATCTCCAGAGCGGAGGTAGCAACACCACCTGCGTTTGCAGCTTTGCCGGGGCAGAACAGAACGCCGTTCTTCTGCAGATACTCGGTAGCCTCCATTGTAGTGGGCATGTTAGCACCCTCGGCAACTGCGATACAGCCGTTTGCCACCAGCGCCTTAGCATCGTCCAGACCCAGCTCATTCTGAGTTGCGCAGGGAAGAGCCACATCACATTTCACGCTCCATACACCCTTGCCCTCATGATACTCAGCGGAAGGTCTTGCTGCAGCATACTCGGTCAGTCTCGCGCGCTTAACTTCCTTGATTTCTTTCAGCAGAGCCACATCGATGCCCTCGGGATCATAAATCCAGCCGGTAGAATCGGAGCAGGTTACAGGCTTAGCGCCCAGCTGCTGTGCCTTCTGGATTGCATAAATAGCAACATTACCCGCACCGGATACCACAACGGTCTTGCCGGCGATATCCTTGCCGTTACACTTCAACATCTCCTCAGTCAGATAAAGCAGACCATAACCGGTAGCCTCGGTTCTTGCAAGAGAACCGCCGTAGGAAAGTCCCTTACCGGTGAGCACGCCCTCATACAAGCCGGTCAGTCTCTTGTACTGGCCATACATATAGCCAATCTCTCTTGCGCCTGTACCGATATCACCTGCGGGAACGTCAGTGTCTGCGCCGATATATTTGTGAAGCTCTGTGATGAAGCTCTGGCAGAAAGCCATCACTTCTCTATCAGACTTGCCCTTGGGATCGAAATCAGAGCCGCCCTTGCCGCCGCCGATGGGCAGACCGGTCAGGGAGTTTTTGAAAATCTGCTCAAAACCAAGGAATTTGATGATACCCAAGTTTACTGAAGGATGAAGTCTCAAACCTCCCTTGTAAGGTCCGATTGCAGAGTTGAACTGCACACGGAAACCATTGTTTACCTGAACCTGTCCCTTGTCGTCCACCCAGGGCACACGGAACAAAAGCTGTCTCTCGGGAGTCACCAGACGCTCAAGCAGCGCATCCTTGCGATATGCCTCCTCATTTGCCTCGATCACGACTCTCAGAGATTCCAAAACCTCTTTTACTGCCTGATGGAACTCGGGCTGTGCGGGATTCTTTGCTACGACTAAATCAAAGACCTCATCAACATATGACATTTTTTATGTCCTCCTTTAAAATAGTGTGAATATGTTACAGGATCATGGATATTGGATATGACTTTCTCCTTCCACAAGAAGCCGCCATCCCAACAATTCAGGCGTACACATAAGTATAGGACAGAGTTGTCCCATAGCTCAGACACCTTTGTCCTACATTTTCTATTATATACCATTTTTCCCGATTTCACAACACGCTTTATTCCATTAAATTGTAAAAGTTTTCACCCTGTTTTTCATGCAGTTTGCACAAATTTTATACATGTATACAATTTAGAGGTAGCTTTTCAGGGTGGTGATATTCTTCTGATCGAAATCCATCAACTCCTGCGCCAGAGAACGGGGCTTATCTCCCGCATCCTCATTGTGCTTCAAAACCTTTTCCATCTCCAGCACTCCGTTATTGCGCTCCTTGATCATCAATTCCGCAATATGCCCCGTGCTGGTATTCAAAAGTGTATTGTACTGAATACCCGTCCGCTGCACCATGTCTGCCAGTTGATTTGCCCGATAGGGTTCCGCCTTTGCATCTAACAGCGCCTGCATGGCCTTTCCCCTGAGATTTGCGTACTCCAGAGACTGTCTGGATATCTGAAAAGACAGTTCCTTGTCATACACTTTGTCCGACAACATATCGAGAGCCTTGATGGCCGTCTCTGCGTTGCGCTGAATTTCACGATAAACTGCTACTTCCTGAGATTTCATAGCCCTACCTCCTGCCCGCTTCAGCAGACACCAATCAAATTAAGAAGGAGGCTCCAAGCTGGCCTCCTTCATTTAAATCTCAGTTCTATTTTGCGCAACAGATAAAAATTTATACCACCGCATATTGTTTATTTATTGCTGCTCAACAAATTCTGCTTTTACATAGCCGACCTGACCGCCGAACTTAATCTTGCACCACTCGCCTTCCACGGCAATCAGCTCCGCCGTATCACCGCCCACAAGGGTGCCCAGCTTCGCCGCATTCTGATCTGCCGCCGCTCTCACATTGACATTGGTAGTAGCCTTCACGCTGCCTACAGTTGCCTGTCCTTCGGCACTCTCCTCCACCTGAAGAAATTCGGATTTGATATAACCGTCCTTATTTTGGAACAGCACCTTAGACCAGCCGTTCACACGCTGCTCCAGAACTTGTATTCTGGTTCCGCCGTCCACTTTGCCCAATCTGTCGGCCTGTTCGCTGTCGGAGCTTCTCACATTGACCGTGGTAGTAGCTGTGGCATACACAGGGCCTGCCTCCGCCGGCTGCTCTCCGCCCTGCTGATTGCCCGCAGGATTATTCTCATCCGGAGTATTCCCGGCAACCTCATTGTCAGATACACCGCTTGCGGCAGCCTGCATCTCGGACCATTTCACGCCCACAGTCATATTGACCTGCGCCATGACCTCCTCCGGATAATCCGCAAGCTCAGGATACTGCTCTTTGAAAGCATCGTACTCCGCACTGACATGATTGTTGAACTCCACCACATCATCCTGCGCGCACACCTTACTAGTGTAATCATTCAGCTCATCGCTGAAATTAGTCCTCTTGATATACAGAGAACCGTCCTCCGCCGTACACACATAATGGGAACTGTAGCCCGGGAATTCTTCCTCGTGATTTGCGAAAGTCATCCTGTAGTACACATAAACAATGGTCTCGCCCTCGTTCATACCCTTCTTGGTATATATCTCCAGAGCCGGATAGTATTCAATATAATTGGCCTTCTCCTGAAAAGACAGCAAGTCCAGATCGGAAATTTCGTCGCACAGAGACTTGAGCGTGTCCAAGTCGCCGATTGCCTGTGCATTATAATAACTGTAAATCAACTCACTGATGGCGCTATCCTCATTGACAATCAAAGGTACATCTCCCACTTCCTCAGGCTGCGCCTCCGAGGAAGGATTCTGTTCGGGAATAATATCCTCCACCCTGCGGTTACCGGCTGCTCCCAGCGCAATCGAGACAACGATGGCCACCGCCACCACCATAATCACAGGGAAGGCGACCTTACTGTTTTTAATCAGGTAGTCGCGCACCACGCGCAATTTATCTTTCCACATAAATAATCCTCTCAAAAAATCCAGGTAAAAAAAATCAGGGTGATGTAAAATGCATCCGACAGGAATCGAACCTGCATTAAAGGCGTCGGAGGCCTTCGTTCTATCCATTAGACTACGGATGCAAATTGTTACAATTTTGTTACATCACCCTGATTATAATATCACAAAAAATTTGTCCTGTCTACCTTGAATTCATAAAATCTCATATTTATTTGCAATCTACTATCTCCACGCGTTTTTCCAGACGATTGTAATAATATAGATTATCAGATAGAATTTCTTCCGGCTCCACCTGCGTACTGTTGACCTCCCGGATCATATCCTGCAGATACTTTGTATCATCCACCTCGCTCTCCGGCATAAGGAGAATCTCATGGACGGAACTGGGCAGAATATAAAGATTTTCCCCTGCCTCCTCCGCCAGCGCATGCAGCACTCCGGGATATATCATACAGGTCGCCCCATAGATTCTCTGGGTATTGCACAGCACCCGCATCGGCACACCCTCCGCTTCATCCTCTTCCCCGGATGAAAGTCCGCCTGTCTCCTGCTCCTCCCAAGGCAGCGCTTCCGACAGCAAGTCCTCCATCCTATGAACTTCCCACGGATATAAGCGTTCCGTATTATCCTGCGCCAGCTGCATAAGCGTCTCCGTGGAACAGTTCCACATCTCCATATGACTGTTATAAATTAAAATAGAACCGGAACCTAAAACATCACTTTGATATGCATAGAAAAAACAGATACTCAGATCCAGAAAATCGATATGCGGAATCCGCTCCAGGAGCACGCGGTTGCGCTTCCGATTGACCACCCGGTAACAGATACCAGAACGCACCCTGTCAAACTCCCTGAAAAAATTCATATCAATATTGCCGGCAGGCATATCGCTTCTGTAAATTTCCAGAATTTTACTCACAATGGCTGTCAGCGGAATTCCCGCCGCATAAGCCTCCAGAAAGGAATTCAAATAAATGGTGGGGGAGAGATTCTTCTTTCCTGTCAGGATGACCAGTCCCTGCAGAATCACACCATTGTTCTTCATGATCTCCTGCAGCTTCACCTGACAGCTTTCTCCCAACTCCTCCGACACCGCCCTGCTCACCATTTCCGCAAAACTTCTGATATCCATGCATACTGCTTCATTTGTCATACTTTTTCTCATTCGTTCCTCTCACCAGTCTGCTTTAGCAGACTTTCACCTTTCTTCACTTGTATTTTTGTACACAAAAAAGACAATGGAAGCTCTCAAACGAAAGCTTGTCCATTGTCTTACATTACATCTGCAAAAAAGATATTACCGCGGCTTATACACGAGACAGATACTCACCGGTTCTGGTGTCAATCTTGATCTTGTCGCCCTGATCTACAAACAGAGGAACATTGACAACTGCTCCGGTCTCAACCGTTGCGGGCTTGGTAGCGCCGGTAGCGGTATCGCCCTTGAATCCGGGCTCCGTGTCCGTGATCTCCAGTTCTACGAACAGAGGAGGCTCAACGGAGAACACACTGCCGTTGTGGGAGCAGACCTTACACATCTCGTTCTCCTTCACGAACTTCAGTGCATCGCCCACGGTCTCGCCGTTTAAAGCAACCTGATCATAACTCTCGGTGTCCATAAAATAATACAGATCGCCGTCAGAGTACAAATACTGCATATCTTTTCTGTCAATACGCGCCTGAGGACACTTCTCGGTAGGACGGAAAGTCTTCTCCACAACGCCGCCGCTCTTGATATTCTTAAGCTTTGTGCGGACGAATGCAGCTCCCTTTCCGGGTTTTACATGCTGGAATTCTATAATCTGGTACACATTGTTATCGTACTCAATAGTAATACCATTTCTGAAATCACCTGCAGAAATCATAATATATTCCTCCTAAATTTTTCACGATATAATTCCTTAACATTCTAATATAAAAAAATCCCCATTTCAACTGTTTTTTGGAAAAAAACAGGAAAATCTGAAAAAAGTATCAAATAATGCCTAAAATATAGTCGATTGCCTGCAGATAACCGTCCAGTCCCTGTCCGTAAATCTGATGGTCACAGGCATCTTTGGTCACGGAATTTTTGCGAAACTCCTCCCTCTTAGTGATATCGGAGATATGGATTTCCACCTTGGGAACCGTGATGCTGGCCAGCGCATCCCTGATGGCATAGCTGTAATGGGTGTAAGCGCCGGGATTGATCACAATACCCTCCGTGCCGTCAAAATAGGCCTCCTGAATACGGTCTATGATTGCGCCCTCATGATTGGACTGAAACACCGTGATACGGTTTCCGCCCTCCTGCGCCTTCTTCTCTATCATATCCAGCAGATATTGATAATCCTGCGCGCCATAGACGCTCTTCTCCCGAATGCCCAAAAAATTAAGATTCGGCCCGTTAATCACCAAAAGTTTCTTCATGTTTTCTCTCCCTTCCCGCGTGTAAGGCGCTCATCTTCAAATGTATTCTTCGCCAGTGCATCTCTCTGATCCCACGCATCCGTAATCTGCTCCAGAATCTCCTCCATGGGAATGTCATCCACATCCACCGTCACATCCGCGCACTCCGCATAAGCCGCCTGTCTCTCCCCCAGAAGCTCCCGGATGCGCGCCAGAGGATTTTCACACTGCAGAAGCGGTCTTGTGGTATCGCCCTGCAGTCTCTCATACAAGGTCTCCGGCCTCGCCCGCAGATACACTACCAATCCGCACCTTTTTAACAAAGCTCTGTTCTCCTGCCGCACAGGCGTACCGCCGCCCACGGAAAAAATACGCTGATATTCCTGATTCCCTATCTCCTCAAGCAGCTCCGTCTCCATTCTGCGAAAGGCGTCCTCGCCTTCCTTCGCAAAAATCTCGCTGATGCTTATGCCCTGACGTCTCTCAATTAATTTATCCGTATCCTCCACCGGCATGCGCAGTCTGTATGAGAGCTTCAATCCCACTGTGGTCTTGCCGCTGCCCATAAAGCCGATGAGAACGATGTTGTCTCCTCTTCCGTTCATCTCCAGGTCTCCTCCATGGCGGCATACACGCGGTTCGCATATTCGTCAGACACGGAACTGCCCGTCCAAAGCTCATAGGCGATGACTCCCTGATAGAGCAGCATCTTCGCCCCGTTCATGGCCCTCCCCCCCTGCTCCTCCACCAGCTCCATGAACCGGGTCCTGGCAGGATTAAAAATCAGATCATAGCCCGTGTGCAGCTTTTGATAAAATGCCTTGTCCGCGAGAACCACCTCGTCGTCATGGGGATGCATGCCCACGCTGGTGGCCTGAATGGCCAGATAGCGCTCTCCCTCCGGAAGCTTTGTGTAATCCCCGTATTCCATGGCGGACACAAGCTCCTTTCCCGCCATCGCGTTGACCTCACAGGCGATGCGCTGAGCCTTTTCCAGCGTGCGGTTTAACAGGATAACGCCCGCCGCTCCCTTCTCCGCCAAAAGCACCGCAACCGCCCGGGCCACGCCGCCGGCCCCGAGCACCAGAACCTTCTCCCCTTCGATCCGCACACCATCCGCACACAACGCGCGGTACAAACCCGGCATATCCGTATTATAGCCCCGAAATCCGCCCTCCATGCGCACCAGCGTGTTCACCGCGCCGATCTTTGCGGCCAGCGGGTCAATCTCCTGCAGAAAGGGAATCACATCGCTCTTATAGGGCACCGTCACATTGGTTCCCAAAAAATTCAGGGCATAAGCCCCCTTCACAGCCGCTTCGAGCTGTCCCTCCTCCACTCTGAGCGGCACATAACACAGCTTCTGATCCGTGAGCTCCGCCAGCATATTCTGAATCAGCGGTGAAAGTGTGTGCTCCACCGGATTACCTATGAGACCGCAGGTGCGGGTATAGCCGTCTATCGCCTTCATTTCCGATTTCCTCCTCGATGGTAAAAATACAATACGATCCGTTCCAGATAGCGCTTTAAGACAATCTGTATCTCCTCCTTAGGATGAATGGGCTTCGTCAAAAAAGTATAAATCCCCGCCTTTCTGGCTCCCCAGACGTCCGTAAACAACTGATCTCCCACAAAAATCGTAGTCCCCGCATCAGTTCCCATCCGCTCCATGGCTCTCTCATAGCCCGCCCGTCCGGGCTTTCCCGCCTTATAAATATAGGCGCTCCCCACCGCGTCTCCAAAGCTCTTGACCCGGGGCTCTTTATTATTAGAAAGCAATACCGTGGCAAAACCCATATCCCGCAGCGCCGCAAACAAAGCCACCGCCTGCTCCGTCGCCGGCGCCCCGTGAGTCGTCAGCGTGTTGTCAATGTCAAAAATCACTCCCCGATAGCCCTGCCGGTACAATCCGGCATAATCTATATCATAGGCGCTGTCCGCCTCGCAATCGGGATAAAATCTCTCAAACATACATCTTCCTCTCCCGCTTCCCTGCCGCCAAATCTGCTTCTTACAGCAGTCCGCTCTCCGCCGCAGCCCGATAATAGGTGGCAAGTGGAATCATGCACTGGGCAAATGCTTTACTGCTGGCATTGCCCACGATCACTGCATCTCCCACGATTTTCTTGGCTCCCACTGCCCCGGGCACCACACCGGCAATCGTTCTCTTAAAAGTCTCGATTCCGGGCTTCAAGTATTCTGCATCTCCCGACAATTCATAGGCAATGGCAAGCGACTCCAAAAGCAGCGTATTCTGACCGAGCCTGTTCAGACTGGGCAGTTCTTTATAGTAAAAGCATCCCAATTGTTCCATGTAACAGTTTTCGATCAAATCGTCCACCGCCCGCAACATCATCTCTTTCAACTCCGGTTTCGGGAACTCTCTATAATAACGCATCACGCTGCCGATGGCCACAGAAATCATAAAGCCCACCCGGATAAGCGTATTGTCCGTGTAAGGCGCAAGCCAGTCTCCATACTGCTCCTCCCAGACCTTGAAATCCCGAAGAATCCTGTCACATTTAGAAATCCACTTCTCATCCCGTGTCTCTACATAGAGCGCTGTCAACGTGCGCAGGGCCCATCCGGTCTCCCTGGCATTGGCCTCCCCCACATGGGCGTACATGGGTGTCTCCAGCAGCCGCAGCACATTATCCCCGATGCCGAGTGCTGTCTCCAGCCCTCTCTCATCCCCGGTGAAATGATAATAGTCCAGAAGCCCTTCCACCCATTCGTGAGAACAGACCATGACACCGTCTACGCAATGGCCGCCGGTGTGCTCCCACTGACCTCCCACAAACAACGGATTCGAGTGATAATGGCACACATCCACATCCATCCAATGACTGCAGGATGCAATATTGTAATCCAGAAAACGCCTGATTCCCGTGCGCACATACAGAAGCGCGCACGCATGGGGATAGTCATATTCATTGTTGCACCACACAAGGTTTCCGCCGCCCCTGCCCTGAGCAGTGTAGCCTTCATCATAGGAATCGCCGAAATTCATCATACCGTAAGCACGGCAATGCCCGTCCGCTCTCCCGATCAGATACTGCTCCACATCAATATCCGGCTTATCAGTAAACACATCCAGCCAGACGCCGGAATCCCGGTGCGTCTCAGGAGACAGATAGGGTCTGTCAGGCATCTGATATATCAGACTGCGGTTGTCAATCTCGGCAAGGCTTTCCTGCGCCCCGTGAAAATGCAGCAGAAAACGCTGCTCTCTGGACATACCGGTCTGCATGACCACCTTTTCCACCTGCTCCGGCACCAGCATCACGCTCACCCCGCTGCCGTCCGCCTGCACCGCCTTAGGATAATTTTGCTGCGCCTGAAAAATCGTGGCGCACACACCTCCCTCACTGTCCGTACAATCCGCGAAAAAAGTTCCGTAGAGCACCTCGGCAAAATGCTCGTTGGCCTCGCGGATCAGCCACTTTGCATCCACGGTTTTGTTCACGGTCTCACCGCCCTGACCCACCAAAAAGTCCGTCTTGTAATTCGAACTGCCCACGCAGGTGCGCACCTCATCCACAGGCGCTCTGTCCTCCACCTGCTCCAGTTCACCCACACCTCTGGCATGAAATACAGGGCCGTCTCCAAACTCCGACACTCCCAGCGAATCGCCGCAGCCTGTGGAATCCAGCTTTTCCTTCAAAATCATGGGCATAAATTTCTCCGAGAGAACCGCATCCGGAGTTCTCTTCAGATAAAAGACCAAAGACGCCACATGCAGCGGGTCATCGGTGGTATTGATAATCCGATAGGAAAACTCCACCCATGGCTTGCCTGCCCATGCGGTGAGCCTCAATTCAAAATCAATCTTCTGTTCACCAGCCACATTGCTTCCCCGTGCCTTCAAAATGGCGCACACCGGCCCCTGCTCCACCACCTGCCAGCTGCCGACACGCATCTGATATTCTTTTCCTCCGCCATCCCGCAGGAGCGGACCCACAAACTGCTCCCGGGTATAAGTGCGGCCCAGAGCGTTCAAGGTCTCAAAAATACCGCCGCTCCCCTCCCGCACGCAAAAGGAAAATTCCCCCTGTTTTGCACCGCAGTCGGTAGACACTGTGATACTATCTCCCTCCGCGCATACCTTCACCGCAGAAAAGGCAGACTGCTCCGCCCCCCCTTCCACAACTTCATTCCCGTGCAGATCGCACTGCAGCACCACTTTACGATTTCCCGGCAAATCCGCCAAAAAGCGCAAAAACAGAAAACGAACGGAACCGTCCTTGTGGCGGGAGGTTATCTTGGATTGAAGCGGCAGCGGCCTGCCCTCCTGATACACTCTCACACGCTCTGTCTCCCAGAGCTCCCCTTCCCTCACCGGAATACCGATGTAACACGGCTCCGCAATCCTGTCATAACGATACAATTTGTCAAAAAAAATGTCTATCATAGAGTTACCTCTCGTTTTTTAATTGCTATAATCCAAACACCACTCCTACCACAGCTCCCGCGAGGAACCAGAGGGCGGGATGAAACCGATTCAACTTCTTTATCTGGAGCAATCCAAAGACAAGCACTGCAACGAGCATGGAGCCTACTGCCGGCGCAAGCTCCCCGTCCGTCTCCACAAAAAGAGACACCCGGCACAGATTAAACACCGCCGCGGCAATCAGGGCTGTCACCGCAGGACGGATTCCCCGAAACGCCCCCTCTACATAAGGATTTTTATTAAAATTATCAAGAAATCTGGCGATTATGATAATGATGATCACGCTGGGCAGCACCAGCCCAAAAGAAGAAATCAGACCTCCCACAACTCCCATCGCCTGAAAACCCGCATAGGTGGACATATTCAGTCCAAGCGGCCCCGGAGTGGATTCGCTGATGGCAATCATATCCGTCAGCTGCTCCATGGTGTACCACGGCTTCTTCTCCGCCAGGTCCATGAGAAACGGCAGCGTGGCCGGACCGCCGCCCACAGCGAAAGCCCCTATCTTAAAAAACTCCCAGAAGAGCTCCCAAATGGTCTCCATCACGTCTCGTCCCCCTTCCTGCGCTTTCCGATACGCTCAGAAAGGATACCGATTACCGCGGAAACCACCACAATCAGAATCGTCGGCAGCTTCGTGAACAGACAGATAGCCAGCACAATACCGCAAATAACGCAGGTAAACGCATCCGTCAGACTCTTCCTCGCGAGATTAATCACCGTGTTCAGCATCAGGGCACAGACAATTCCCCGCACACCCATCAGCGCATGCTGCAGCCACACATTGTCCATAAAATTTTCCAGACAGGCGGCAACCAATGTGATGATGACAAGAGAGGGCGTCACCATGCCCAGAGTGGCGATGATGCCTCCCGCCACACCTCTCTTCCGATACCCCACAAAAGTCGCCGTGTTCACCGCGATAATGCCCGGGGTACACTGACCGATGGCATAGCAGTCCAGAAGGGCATCCTCCGTCAGCCATTTTTTCTTCTCCACCAGCTCATATTTCAGCATGGGCAGCATGGCAAGACCACCGCCGAAGGTCAGACCTCCGATGCGGAAAAACGCCACATAAAGCTGCCATAGAATCCTCCAGTTTTCCATGGAAATAAGCTCCTTTATATTTTATCAAAATTAACCGGTAATTGGAATATATATTTTTTCGGAACCATCCGTCCGTATTTTATACTTTTCCCCGCCTTTAATATAATAGATCCAATCATCTTCTATCTTTTCTATTTCATAATAGTAATCATCCTCACCATCTAATTCCACTCTTTCCGAACCGTCTTTTCTCGCCTTTATCAATCTGTTCGTCACATAATAAGTCCAATCATTATCCCCAGTATCAGCAAACACTATTTTTTCATATCCGTCTGCCGGTTCCCCAAGCTCCATTTTAAATGTTCCGCAGTCAACCCATCCATTTTCAACTTTATAATCAAAATGACTTGTACTAATATCGATTCCCGATACTTCATAAGCTGCTATCATTCTATCAGAACCATCCAAATTCATTCTATGTAATGCGTGTCCTTCCAGCCCTACACCGACCGTATCATGCCTATAGGTATAATAAATATATTCATCTACAATTTGAAAATCATATAGTTCATTCTCCAATATTGTGTCATCGTTTTCGTCTGGCCTTGATATATACAATACTCCATGATCCTGAAAACTTATTGTCGAATCCAAATAATATATGCAGTCTCCTGCAACTTCAAAATGATAACACGCACTTTTATTGACACGCTCGGCTACATAATCATCTTCCTGATATCTGAACAGCGCCGGA
Organism: Acetatifactor sp.; assembly: GCA_029055435.1. Classification (GTDB taxonomy): domain Bacteria; phylum Bacillota; class Clostridia; order Lachnospirales; family Lachnospiraceae; genus Acetatifactor. The sequence continues at coordinate 22,462 of JAIDDH010000109.1, read as the reverse complement.
TAATTCACTGTATAATTATTGTAAGTCTCCTCCAGCATGTATCTAAAATAAATCCAATCGCCAATTCTCTGCTCATCTATAATATCACTGCTCATCGGATATATTTTATCTCCATCAATATCAATGACCAATTCTTTGTCTGATAACTGATTCGCTTCCGTACTCTGCACAAAAGAGTCTGCCTCGCTTATTTCCGGCGTGCTATCACTTTCTTTACTACTGGTACATGCAGCAAAAAACAGAGAACATATAATTATTCCGATACCGTTAAACAGCCATTTCTTATTTTGCATATAAATACCCCTTAACACTTATCATTCATGTACTATTCGCACTCTATGTACTCATTACATTTGTTCCTGCATGATTTTACGATTTTATATATTCCTGCACCAAGCAATATTGTAGAACTTAATGTTAATACAAGGAATAAATCCTTTACAAAGTACCATACCAGCCAAAGAGGAGAACCGAGAATATACGGCAATGCAAGAAGAAATACAGGGAATATGCCGTGCCGCAATATGTCAAATATCAACAGGCCTCGGGTTTTAGGTTTGTTTTTCCACCTTTTGATTGAAACAACAGGATAGACTGCTATAAAGACAATTATGAGATATACTATGTCTATCAGAAGATGAAACAGTGTATACGCATGGTTCGGCAATGAAACCTTTTCCTCACCGAGCAATGGCAATATGATATTTCCCAATAGATTATTGTCAACAAGATAATCATTCATATTGACAAGAACTACTATTCCTATTTCTTTTTCAGGAATAATGAACATATTTGAAGTATAATTTTCTACAAGCCCGGAATGATTAAGCAATGGGGTACTGAATTGTTCGGAATATCCCCAACCCATTCCGTAAAAATCCTTACCGTTCTCATCCTTCGGTACATAGTCATAAAACATCGTATCAATACTGCTCTGACTGATAATACCCCTGCCGCCATTCAGATACATCTGTAAATATTTCCCCATATCTGCAGCACTTGAACTGATATATCCTGCCGGCACCGTCGAATAGGGTGCAGAATGTTTTGACGGATTGCTTCCGTTTGGATAATTGGGGGCACCGGCTACAGGAATACCAAAATAATTACGATAACCTTTTATCATCCCGTTTGCCTTGCTTTTCTCAAACGAAGCGGCAGTATGCTCCATATTCAATGGCTGAAATATATTCTGTTCCACATAGTCCTCATAGGTGCTTTCGCTGACCGCTTCCACGATTTTCCCAAGCAATGCATAGCCTATATTGGAATACTTATATTTTCCTCGACTGTCGGTGATCTCCGCATTGCCAAAATAATGATTGGTATCCAGTCCGCTTGTATGGTTTAAAAGCTGTCTTACAGTGATCCCATCACCTTCTGACGCTTTTTTAAGTACCCCCGAACATTCGATATACTTGGAAATCGGTGCGTCCAGTTCAATCTTCCCCTGTTCAACAAGCTGCATGATGGAAAGCGCAGTAAATGATTTGCTCATGGAGCCAATAATAAATGGCGTATCAATACTTTCACAGTCGCCGTAAGTCCCCGAAAACAATACCTCATCTTTATCAACTACTATAACGGCCATTCCCGGAACATGGTAATCTGCCACATCTTTTGCTATTTGTGAGCTAATTTCCCCATAGCCCATATTATGATAATCTATATCATCAGCAGCGGACACATAGATAGGTTTCGCCAAAAATACATAAATAAAAACCAGTAAGTATACAACACTTTTTCTATATACACTTTTCACAATCGCATTCCTCATACAGATTTTGCATTTTGAAATGTACTAATTACTCCTATATACTACCACATAACTGCCCATATTTCCACAAAATATGGCAATCGCTCTTGACACAATCAAATACAAAAAAATCACCCAATCTACATTGAATGTAAATTGAGTGATTTTTGACATAAACACCGTTAAGCTTCCTTTAACGCCCGTACTCTCATAGCCACATTCTCATTGAATTCTTCGTCCGAAAACTTAGGGTCTCTTGTATCAAGCCATATTTTACACGGAACTTCTCCGCATTTTCCGCAGTCATGTAACCCTCTGTCATTTCTGACACAATCATAGATAGGGCAGGCCTTACCCTCCGGTGCATGAAAAACTTTTCCCTCACAGGCGTTGCAGCCATTACACATTTTCCCGAAACAATAGCAAGTACTGCAGTCCGTTCCACATACGCTGATATCCGCCCTCTTAGATTTCTGATATTCCTCATACCACGATTGTACTAAATTGATCGGGTGTTTAATTAATTTAGAAGTCTCTTCTACATTTTTCCCCGCTTCAAACTGCTTACAGGCAACGGAATACATACTTTCTGAAACCTCAATCAGATGCCCGTCAGGATCAAAAATATGGATTCCCCTCTGCAGCCAGGGATATGTTTTCGGTTCATGAAGCCGTTCAACCTGTGGGTATGTATCCAGCAATCTGATAAATCCATCAAAATCCTCTGTCTCAAAATATAGCTCCATAGTATTTGAACAGAATTTCATTGTATCTTTCGCAAATCCTGCTATGTGGTCTAAATCCTCCTGAAGCACCAGGCCGCAAGCCAATGTCTTATTCTTTCCCAAATCCACAACAACTTCCTGTTCAAACAAATCCTTATAAAATCCCAAAGATTTAGCCATATCCTGTACCGCAAGCAATGTGTTACAATACTTAATCATATCTCAAGCCTCCGCCGCATCTGAATTTAAAACTATTTTATCTAAATTATGCGCGGATTTCTTGTATATTTGCGACATCTCTATAGGCCAAAATCTTTGCGCCGCGTATATCCATGGAATGATATCGCTTGAATTCATGCAGTAAATGTGCCTGGTCAGTATATCCGTATTTATGAACAGCACTCAAAATATTAAAATCCGGTTCAAACAAAATATCCTTCCACAAAAACTGATAACGGATTAAGTTACTCAGCTTCTTAGGTGTAATGCCTATATATTCATGAAACAGGCGCTCTAACTGTCTGCTGCTCACAAACGACTCCTTTGCCAGATTGGATACTGCCAAAGAGCCCTTATGCATAAGGATATTGTTTACCGTATTTTCTACTATTTCATTTTCCTTTGGATTTTGTGCCCTCATCATTAATAATTTCTCTGCATAAGAAGCTTTTTCCTGCAAGGTTTTTAATTCAAGCAATCTCGGCCGGAGCATTTTATCCAGCCACTCGAATCTTGAACCGACCTCAGAATATCCGTTAAGCGTAGATTTTAAAGAATCTTCTGCAAATGCATATGCGGCCCATGCATAAAAACGGATGGCAAACGTCGATACCAGATGCCCCGCTTTGCGGCTGCCATGGGCATAGAAGCTGTGATCGTTCACCCCGCAGAAACCACCTGAAACAGTATTATCCGTGTAATCTATATTATAAATAATATCAGCACAGGTATCAGGAATTACAATTGTGGAAGCATTATCTCCTGCCGTCTGTACAAAAGGTTGTTCTGTTCCCCAAAAACATCTTATATGGTACTGTAATTGTCTATCCGGCGCAATCTCCGCATAAGAAGGATTCCTTTTGAAAGGAGTTGCTGTCAATGGGCAGTATGATCGCTTATAATTCATTTATCGTTCCCACACCATCTATTTCCTGCAGAATGTGTAAATATGCATCCCTATTGATGCCCTTCGGTATCTTAAACGTCGTGACAATCTGGAAGTACTGTCCTTTTGCCTTTGGCTTATCCACCACAAAAGTATCGATAAAACAGTTGTCTTCCTTTAATTTCCGGGAAATCAGCGTAATCTCCCTACCGGTTGCAGCTTCAATATAAAGTGTCATGTACCTTGAATGCCTGTAAACCCGGTTTTCTATGTATGGCACCAAATGTACCCCTACAAGCCAGAGTCCGGTTAATATCACCGCACCGTCGATAAAACCGATCCCTACCGCAAGCCCGATACAGGCACAGGTCCAGATGCTCGCAGCAGATGTAAGCCCCTTGATTCGATGCCCGGACACAAGAATAGAGCCCGCACCCAAAAATCCCACACCGCTGATAACCTGTGCGGCAATCCTTGAGATATCAAGCCGTTCCGGATAAAGCGCCTCAAGGTATTGTTCCAGGAGCATAACCAGCGTAGCGCCAAGGCATACGGTAATTGTGGTTCTTGCACCTCCGCCGCGCCGTTTTGCGCCCCTGTCAATCCCTATTACCATGCCAAGCACTAAAGATACAATCATTCTGATGAGAATATTACCCCATGTCCAATCTGAAAATAAAAGCGTAAACATATAGACTTCTCCGCAAATTCCTGCAAATCTTCCTAACAATCTCCCGTCTTTCGGGAAAGCATCACAACTGTCTCAACCCCGCTTGTCCACGGGAACTGATCCACCGCCACAGCCCGCTCCACCTCGTAGCCATTTCCTAAGAACACCTCCAAATCCCGCACCAGGCTGGTAGGCTTACAGGAAATATAGACAATGCGCTCCACTCCATATGCGATGATTTTGGGCAATGCCTTGGGATGAATACCGTCCCGGGGCGGATCCAGAATAATCATATCCGGCTTCTCCTCCACCTCATCCAACACCTTCAGCACATCCCCCGCGACAAATTCACAGTTGGACAAACCGTTTTCCGCCGCGCTCCGCCTTGCGGCCTCCACAGCCTCCTCCACGATTTCCACACCGATGACCTTGCCCGCCACGGGCGCCATCAACTGCGCAATAGTACCGGTTCCGCTGTATAAATCAAATACCGTCTTATCCTTCCCTCCCAAATCTCCCACATAACTGCGGGCGGTCTCGTAGAGCACCTCCGCGCTGTAGGAATTGGTCTGAAAGAACGAAAATACCGAAATCTTAAAGCGAAGCCCCAGAAGCTCCTCATAAAAATAATCCTTCCCATAGAGAATATCCGTGCGGTCGCTGCGCACCACATCGGCCACAGCATCATTCCAAATATGCAGAATCCCCGCAAAGCGTCCCTGCAGTCTGCCCTCACGCTCCAGCGCAAGCAGCGCCTCCCAGAATCCGTCTATCAACAATTCCTCCGTCCGTGCCGCCTCAGCCGGGTCTTCTCTCCACGGATTCTGCGAGCTTGTCACCAGCGCCACCAATATCTCTCCCGTTCGCGACGCCTTGCGCACCAGCAGATGTCTCAGATAACCCTCATGACTCAGCCTGTGAAAAAAACTCACCTGTCTATCGGCAAAATAATCCCGCACAGTTTTTAAAATCAGGCGATAGTCCGCATCCACAATACGGCAGTCCTCCACCGTCACCAGATCATAGAAGCTCCCGCGCTTATGCATGCCCAGCGCCAGCGGGCCGCCCTTATACTCATCTCCGAAAGAAAACTCCATCTTATTGCGGTATTCATAGGCGGCGGGGCTCCCCTTTATGCCCTCGTACTGCCATGCGCCCTGCCTGCCCGTGAGGACACCGTCCAAAAGCCGTTTGACCTGCGCCTCCTTCAGCTTCAACTGCTCATCATAAGAAAGCGACAAATATGTACATCCTCCGCACAAGCCAAAATGGGAACACGGATATCCGGTCTCCAAAGGTGATGTCTCCAGCACCTCCAGAAGCCTTCCTTCCGCCTTCCCTTTGCGTACTTTATTGACAGAAAAACGAATCCTCTGACCGGGCAGGCACATTTTTACAACAGCGGTCTCCTCTCCCACGCGCACGATTCCCTTGCCGGGAAAGTCCACCCGCTCCACAACGCCCTCATATACCTGTCCTTTTTTCATAGAGTCAATTCACTCCTTCGTCCTCGAAGAAGTCCTCTTCATCCTCAAAATCATCCTCGAAATCGTCGTCAAAATCCTCCAGATAATCAGGATGGAAATAACGATATACGGCATAGCCGACTGCAGCTGCGGCAGCCATTGCGCCTATAATGGCCAAAATCCAGAGAATCGCATTACATTTCTTCTTCCGCTCTTCCTCTTCCTTCTTTCTGCCAAGCAGCTCGTTGAGCTTAAACTCATTTGCCATCTCCAACGCCTTTTCCAACTTATCCATGTCGATACCTTCCTTTCTCCTTAGGTGGTCTTTCTATAGCATATCACATTCCCGTTAAAATTACTACAACCTTTTTAATTTTGCAAAGGACGCATACATGATTTTCTGCCCGGCGGAGTCAAATTCCACCGTAACCTTATAGTCTCTGGGCTCTTTCACAATATTTTTTACGACGCCCTCACCGTATTTCACATGGCGCACTCTGTCCCCCGCGCCATAGTCCAGATCTTCAGGCGCATTATCCTGCAGTCCCTTCTGGATGCCCGCAATCCTGTTCAGATTGCCGATTCCCTGCGCGATAAAGGGTTTGTCCCTCTTGGGCGTAATGCGGGGACGCACGATGGCGCGCTGTCTGCCTTCTCCGCTGCCGTTCGGGCTGTCCGCGCCTCCGATTCCCGTCAGGCCGCTCTGCGCCAAATCTCCCAGCCCCAGTTTCTCATAGACTTCCACGGCCCGCTTGGAGCCCGGCACGGTGTTGTCCATCAACTCCACGGGGATTTCCCGCACAAAACGGCTGACCGGATTATACTGCGTCTCTCCCCGCACCATTCGCATACGGGCATAGCTGAGAGTCAGCTCCTCCTTCGCCCTGGTGATTCCCACATAGGCAAGCCTCCGTTCCTCCTCCATATCCTCCGGCGAATCCGTCCGAATAGTCATGAAGCTCGGAAACAGACCATCCTCCATTCCTGCCAGATACACCGCCGAGAATTCCAGTCCCTTTGCGGAGTGAAGAGTCATCAGAACCACCCGGTTATCTCCGTCCTCCACATTGTCGATATCCGCCACCAGAGCAATCTCCTCCAGAAACTCCGACAGCGAAATCTCATCATGAGTCTCCTCATAGCTGACCGCCTTGCTAATCAGCTCGTCCAGATTGGCCAGCCTGTCCTCCGCAGACTCCGCGTCCTGATTCCTAAGATACTCCGCATAATCCGTATGCTCGATAACAGCCTGAATCAATCCCGAAATGCCATAGCTCTCCTGACCGCTTCGCAGAACCTGGATCAAATTCACAAAGCCTCTGATCTTGGAAGCCGCCTTGCCCAGCCCCGCAATGTCGTCAGCCATGCACATGGCGTCGTAGAGATTTACATCGCGCATCTGTGCATAATCCTCAATCTTTTCTATAGTGGCCGCACCGATGCTTCTCTTGGGCACATTGATGATGCGGCGAAGCGCCACCTCGTCCCGCCCGTTATCTATAGTCTTTAAATAGGCCAGAATATCCTTGATCTCTGCTCTGGCATAAAAGTTTACGCCGCCCACCACAGTGTAGGGAATGCCATCTACCACCATGCGCTCCTCCAGCAGACGGGCCTGAGCGTTTGTCCGATAGAGCACGGCACAGTCCCGATAGTCCACGCCGCCCTCCCGCACTCTGTGCCGGATATCGTCGGCGATATACTCCGCCTCCTCATAGGCATTGTCAAACTGCCGCAAGTGAATCCTGCTGCCCGCACCATGATCTGTCCACAAAGCCTTATCCTTGCGCCCCGTGTTATTTTTGATCACAGCATTGGCCGCATCCAGAATATTCTGAGTGGAACGGTAATTCTGCTCCAGCTTAATGACCCGCGCCTCGGGATAATGAAGTTCAAAATCCAGAATATTCCGAATATTGGCTCCCCGGAATTTGTATATGGACTGATCGTCATCACCCACTACACACAGATTCCGATATTTGTCCGCAAGCAATTGAATCAACGCAAACTGTGCCAGATTGGTGTCCTGATACTCGTCCACCATGATGTAGCGGAACCGCTCCTGATAGGAATCCAACACCTCAGGACAGGCCTTGAAAAGCTCCACCGTCTTTACGATGATATCATCAAAATCCAGCGCATTGCTCTTTTTCAGCGTCTCCTGATACTCCCTATAAGCTCTGGCGACCACCTGCTTGTGATAGTCCCCGACAGCGCTTAACTCATACTCCCGCACATCCACCAGATTGTCCTTCGCCGAGGAGATGGCGCTCATCAGATTCCGCTCCTTGTAGACCTTCGTGTCAATATTCAGGCGTTTGCACACATCCTTCATCACCGTCTTCTGATCGTCGGTGTCATAGATGGTGAAGGAATTGTCATAGCCGATCCGGTCGATATATCTGCGCAGAATGCGCACACAGGTGGAATGAAAGGTGCTGACCCAAATCTGATCCGCCCCGAATCCCACCAGCTTATCCACCCTCTCCCGCATCTCCCGGGCCGCCTTGTTGGTAAATGTGATGGCCAGAATATTCCACGGTTTGACCCCCATCTCATCGATGAGATAGGCAATTCTGTGAGTCAGGACCCTGGTCTTGCCGCTCCCCGCTCCAGCCAACAACAGAAGCGGCCCCTCCGTGTGGTAGACGCCCTCCTTCTGCTCCGTATTTAAGGTATCATATATACTCATACAAACTCCTTCTCCTCATGCCGTACCCCGGAATTAAAATCTGCCAGAAATGCCCTGAAATCCGCGATACTCATAGGCTTTGCGTAATAAAAGCCCTGCACCAGATCACAGTCTGCCATCTTCATCCAGTCCAATTGTTCTTCCGTCTCCACGCCCTCGGCCAGCACAGTAAAGCCCAGTCGCTTTAACATCTTAGTGAGATACTGTATCACTGTCAATCCCCGTTCGTCCCGCTTGGCATTATTTAAAAACAATCGGTCCAGCTTGATAGTATCCGCCGAAATCTTTGCCAGCATATTCAGGGAAGAATAACCGCTCCCAAAATCGTCCACAGACACTTCCACGCCCTCTCCGCGCAGGCGGTTCAGATTGTTGTCCACCGTGCTCAGATCGGCCATGAATATGGATTCTGTCACCTCCGCCTCCAGGAGATTCCCCGGGACATGATGCTGTTCCAGACGCTTCAGGATGCTGGGCACAAAATTCTCAAACTCATTGTTTCTTCTGGAGAAATTCACGGAGATTGGCACCACTTCCTCCCCCGCGGCAATCGCCTCCTCCAGATACTCGAGCACCTGATCCAGCACGACAAAATCTATTTTTGTGATATAGCCGTTCTTCTCCGCAATACCGATAAACTCCTCCGGCATCACCCGGGTGCCGTCCGGTCGGATCCACCGCACCAACGCCTCCGCGCCCTCTATTTTATTGGTCTTCAGGCTTACCTTGGGCTGCAGATAAGCGTAGAACTCTCCGTTCTTGAGTCCCTTCAGAATATTGGAATTGATATTTTTTACCCGCTCCTGCTCCTGCCTGAGACTCTCCGTGTAGACCTTCACCATGGTCTCCACCTTCTGCTCTTTACACTTCTTGCGCGCGGCATTGGCATTATCTACCATCACGCTCACACTCACGTCTTCCTTCTGCACTTCATAAATGCCGGATGCCAGCGCCAGATTGGTCAGAGGATATTCCCTGTTACACACCTCCGCGAAGGAAGCGGTAAACTCCCGGTAGCCTGCCTGCGCCTCCTCCAGAGTCATTCCTCTGACAAGTCCCACAAAATGATCGGAGCTCACCCGGGTAAAAAGCCCGCAGTCGCCATACTGCACAGTCAGAGCATCCGCAAACCGCTTCAGTATATCGTCTCCCATCTCATAACCGTATATGTCGTTATAGTACTGGAAACCGGAAAAGTCCGTGGATATACAGCAAAGCTCTCCGTTTCCATAATGCTCCATGTAATCGTTGGCACTGGCAATAAAGCGATGATACACCGGAAGGCCCGTCAGCCTGTCATAGTTTAGCTGTAAATCCATGGTGCGCCGTCTCTCGGCCTCACGCTGTAGCATGCGCCGCCTGTAGAAAATCTGATTGGCAATCCGCACCAGAGTGCTCTTCATCCGCACCCAGTCCCGCTCCTTGCGTCGGTCTGAAAACACAATACTGCCGCTGTAATCCCGCACGGAGGTAGAAAGCACTATAAAGGCGGTTTTCGCCTGTTCCATCTCCAGACCCTTCATCGTCTTTGCACGATAGGCAATGCACCCGTCCGGGTCTGTAAGACGGCTCAGATGTCCCCACTCATAGACCCCCTCCTCATGCATCCTCTGGGTAAACTCGGTCTTATCTATCTGACTCCACTGATAGAGAATGTGGTTGGCAGCGCCGGCATGCTCCACACACACCATATCATCCAGATCATAAAACCTGCAGGTCCGCTCGCTGATCATTTTGAGCGCGGCTGTGATATCCGGCACATTTTCCAGAAGCTCCATACAGAACAGCACAAGCTCCTCCTCCGTGCGGACCAGCGTGGTCTCCTCATCTACAAAATCCTCTTCTTCTCCATCTCGGGGCAGATACCCGGTCTGAGGAAGACTTCCGTCCTCGGGCACTTTCAGAATGCGGAAGTGCCCCTTATGTCCATTCTTTACCTTATAGAGCGCACAGTCAGCCCACTGAAACGCCACGGTATAGTCATTGCGCCCCTGCCCGATCAACGCCGCGCCGATGCTGCAGGAGATTGTCTGCCTCATCTTGTCATCATCGAAACGATCCGACATAAAATGATTGATGGCATTCAGACGCTGCTCCAGTTCCTTCCTGTCCATATTTTCCACATAGGCCAGAAACTCGTCGCCGCCGAAACGCCCCTTCACCGCATCGGGCAGCTGACGCTCCAATTCTTCCGCAAAGGAACGGATCACCGCATCCCCGAAGAAATGTCCGTTGACATCATTAATCTGTTTAAAATTGTCTATATCAAAAATAATCAGATATGCCTCCTGCCCTGCTTTAAGCCCGGACAGCCGCTCCTCTACACGCGTCTGCACGGCAGTGTGATTGAGCAGCCCTGTCATGGAGTCCTTATATGAGCGCTCTCTGAGCTCCTCCTCTCTCCGACGGCGGCTGGTGATATCAAAGAGAATGATGATCGCGCCCTCCGCCTGGCCCTTTGCATCACGGTAGGGACAGATGCGAAACAGGATGACCACTCCCTCATGCACAATCTCCCTCTCCAGTTCTATATTCTGGGAAACACAACGCTCCACATCCTCTCTCCAGTCATCATATTCTGCCAAAAAGGATATCTCATCCAGCTTTTTCCCAACATCCTGCATCGAAAGCTGCGTGTGCTCGCACATTAATTGCGTCACCCGACGCACCCGCATATTGCCGTCCAGATAGAGCGCGCCTATCTCCGCATTGGCTAACAGATTGTCCAGATCCAGACTGTTCTGCCGCCCTTCGCCTCCGTTTAGTTGTACAGTCAACTTCCTGTCGTCCCCAACCATATTACACCTCTGTCATACTTCCTTCACCGCACCGAAATTCCAGATACGGATATTAAACTCCACTATTGGCGTGTCGCAATAGATACAGGTCTTTGCCCCAAGACCCGGCAGCGGAGCGCCGCAGTTCGGACAATTTAAACCCAGACCGGAATCCCCCAGATTCTCCACTGTATCCCGATCCTGAATATAGACCAGCTCCACATTGTATCTGGCCTGCTCCTTCATATCCTTTCGGCCTGACACCACTTTCCCACTCTGCTCGACATAATGAATATATTCCACGGCAGACTGCAGCACTACGCTGCAGCGCCCCTTTTGTTTCCGATATTGATTGATTTCTGTTTTATGTATATGGATCTTCTGAAAATACTCCCTGCAGCTCTTGCTCTGAAGCATCTGAATCCGCATGCGCAGATTCTCCTTCAGCTCCTCCATCCCTTCTGTCAGCAATGCTGCATTGTTCCCGTCGATTCCACGCAGATAAGAGGTCAGCACATTCTCCGCTCTGGTCTTCATCTCATCGTAATGGAATTCCGGAAAATCCCGCATGATCTGCGGCAGATAAAGGCCCGTGGCAGAGGCTACCGACTTCGGTGTTCCGGCATTCTCCATCTCCACTTTTTTGAGTCCCGCCACCGGATCGTCCGTGCCGAATATCAGCCGCGAATAAGAAGTCACTGTATTATGCATTTTCCTGTAAATCACATAAATGCCGATTCCCACCGTCAGCACCAGCGCCAACACAAGGCATAGAATAACGATAATCCCAATCACACCCGCATTCACCTGAGTTTACCATTCCTTCCTGTCATCTTATCCAATTATCCCGTCACACAATACACAAACACAAATTTCTTTACAACTTCAAATCGGGCAGGCGGAGAATCCTCCGCCTGCCGCCACAAATTCAGACAGCCAGTTCTATTTTCTGTCGTTCTCGTCAAAAATATCTCCGCACTCCGGACAGAACTTGGGCGGATTCGTCGGATCCTCCGGCTCCCACCCACATTTATCACATTTATACATCGGCGCACCCTCAGGCTTTTTCGCTCCGCACTCCGAACAGAACTTACCCTGATTTACCGCACCACAGCTGCAGGTCCACCCTGCGGTCGCAGGCTTGGGCTGTCCGCACTCCGCGCAGAACTTCCCGCGGTTATCCGTCTTACCGCAGCTGCATTCCCATCCCAGCACAGGGGGCTGCATTTGAGGAGGCCGCATTCCGGTATTACCTCCTGCCGGTTGACCGTTCATCTGATTCTGCATATTCATCTGATTCTGAGCATTCATCTGATACAAAGCATTTGCATCCATGCCGCCCACCATATTTGCCATATTCATACCCGCAAAGGCCATCATGGGACCGGTGGACTCATTAGAGGCTGCGGCTTTCATCGCCTCCGCCTGTGCAGCAGTCAGCGTTGCCGCTGCCATACCGGGATTGGTCAAAACCGCTGTCTTCTGCAAGTCGTTGATCATCTTCCGGTCTTCCTCGGGGATAGAAGGCGGATTCATGGTCATACTCACCACCTGAATACCGCGAAGCTGCGTCCACTTTTCAGACAGCTCCTCGTTCAGGAAATCCACCAGCTCTGTGATATGGCCGGGAATCTCGCTGGGGCGCACGCCGATGGCGCTGACCTTTGCCAGCGCGGGCTGCAGCGCTGTGAGCATCTCGGACTTCATGATGCTTGTGAGCTCAGAGCGCGGGAAATTATCCTTTTTATTACCCGCTATATTTTTATAAAACAGCAGAGGGTCTACCAGCTTATAAGTATACTCGCCGTTACAGCGAAGCACTGTGTCAATATCCAAACCGATCTTATTGTCCACCACACGGAAAGGAATCGGCGTAGCCGTCCCGTAGAGATTTCCCTTGATCTCCTTAATATTAAAGAAGTAAACCCGCTGATCCTTCATGGGATCTCCCGCACCGGCAAAACGTCTCACCATAGTCTTGAAGGTATTCGTCACGGTGACGCCCAGATTACCGGCGAAGATACTGGGCTCTGTGGAAGTATCAAAGATAAATTCACCCGGATCCGCGCAGAACTCCACGATACCGCCCTGATCCACGATAATCATACACTGCCCCTCATTCACGGCGATGATAGAGCCATTGGAGATAATATTGTCCACTCCTTTGTTATTGCCGTTCGTGCGCTTCTGCCCCTTTACCATCAATACCTCATCGGAGAGAGAATCACAGTAAAAATACTCCTGCCACTGATCCGCCAGCATACTGCTCACGACATCCTTTGCTGCTTTAATCAATCCCATGTCCGCTATCCTCCATCATATTCACATTATATTTGCCCGAAACTCAACTTCCATTCCATTTTAGCAAATTTCAGGGATTCTCTCAACTGTTTTCACAATATTCTTTACAAATCCTCAAAATTCAACTAAACTGAAAAATGAAACTGACTTTCATATCAAAAGCATAACATAAAGGACACGATTTGCCATGGGAAAAAAAGCTACAAAAGCAGTGGATAACATGTATTATCTCGCACGTTGCGAGGCCGCAGAGGGCGTTGCCCTGGAAAATGGCGACGCTTCACCCCTCCCCGAGAAAGTCCGCGCCGCTCTGAGCAGCCGTGAAAAAGCCGCAGAGCTTCTCGGCATTGACCGCACCAGACTGGCCCGCATCGAACTGGACACCATCTCCCCCTATCCCGAGGAGGTGAAGACCATGGCGGAGGTCTACAACACCCCCGAACTCTGCAACGCCTACTGTGCCAGAGAATGCCCCATTGGCCGTGACAGTGTTCCTGAGGTCACCATCGACGGTTTCGACCGCCTTGCGCTAAAGGTTCTGGGCTCATTAAAGGATATCGACTCCCTGCGCGCCTCTCTCATCGCAATCTCCGAGGACGGCGTCATCGACGAGAGCGAACAGCCCGCCTTTCACAAAATTCTGGACTCTCTGGAAAAAATCAGCACCAATGCAAAAGCTCTGCAGCTTTGGGCTATCAAAAATATACAGATGAAATAATGAACAGCGCGCCTACTTCTGTGCCGCTTTTGTCGCAAACTCGGTGTTCACCAAATCCGCATAGGGCACCTTCTCCCCTAAAACCTTGAACTCGATCAGAATATTCTGCAGCAGGTCAAAACTCTCCTCCGCAAAAATCAAATCGCTCTTCCATGTGTCCTGAGCATGATAGCGCTCCACGATCTTGGTGAGCGTTTCCAAATCTGTCTCCTCAAACTGCGGAGCAATGACCTTTGCAATTTCCTCCGGCGTATGCTCATTGACGTAATCCATTCCTTTCTGGAGCGCATCAGTAAACGCCTGGATTGTCTTCGGATTATTCTCAATATAACTTTTCTTAGCAGAAAAGGAGGTGTAAGGGACATACCCTGAATCCTCGCCCAGAGAAGCCACCACATAGCCGTCGCCCTTTTGCTCCAACAGAGTGGCATGCGGCTCAAATTCAACAGATAGTTGCATGTTACTACACCGCCATATGTAAGCCTGCCAAATGTATTTCGATCTGCAGAATGGTCATATAAATCTTCATCAAATACAATATATTTCTCATACAAAACTGCAACCATAAATATTATCAGCCATGGCTTGTCCTTTCTGACCGGTCTATACCGGCGCAGTCTCCGATTTAGGGGTCTCTGTCCAGCTAATCACTTTTACCCCAAACTGGTCCTCATACTGCCGGATCAGGGCCTGCTTGATTTTAAGTGCCCGCTCCGGTGTTACTACCATGTCATCGTTTCCTATCTGATTTTTAACAGGCTCCATCTCCGCACCTCCTTGTAGATTCTATGCTTCCCCGGTTGTACCACTTTCCTATCTAAATTTAAAATGAAATCTACTTATGAAGTTATCAAATATTTTAGAACAAAAAATAATATGTCACAAAGAGAGTTAGCGAAACAAATAGAAATGCCCTAGCAAGCAATCGCATTAATTGAAAACAGAAAAAGACATTGACTAGAAAGTTGGCATGCACGCCATAAAACTACTAAATGATTCTCTCGACAACATTTTTAATTCAATCTGTACTTTTATTTTGTAATGTGTTAGAATAACGGTGCTTGTTTGTTGTTTTATGGCAAGTAATCTAAAGAAAAGAGGAATTTTACCATGAAGAAGAAACTATTAACAGGATTATTGTTGGTTGCCATGCTCTTAAATCTGGCTGCGTGCGTGACTGTCAAGGATAGTGATTCGCAAAAAACAATAAAAGACATTGAATCTTCCGCCAGCGATCAGTCGGAGAGTTTGCCGAATTCTGAAAGTTCTGAACCTGACAGCAATCTTCCTGAATATGCCAAGGTTGGCCAGATTGTATCAGGTGACAAATGGAGCATTGCTCTCCTCTATGCAAAAGAGTATGACTCAATAGATTCCGAATATTATTCCGCTAAACCTTCAGATGGAAACAAATATTTGGTTCTTTTCTTTGATGTAAAAAATATATCTTCTGAAAACGACTATTTTAACAGCTTGTATTTTGAGGGATATGCGGACGATTATAGCGTAAATAGTAAGATAATTATGGTAAATCCTGATGGAATGTCCGGTATTGGCGGAGATATAGATGCCGGCAAAATGTCCAAGGGAACCATGGTGTATGAGGTGCCTTCAGATTGGAACGAGTTTGAAATATCATACCGGGATGGATTGTGGACCACGCACAAGGCAGCAACATTTGTCGTGAATAAAGAGGATATTGCTTCTAGCGACTATACTTATCCCGATTCAGTATATGACAAATATGTTCTTGATAACTCCAAGGTGACGGAAATCGGAACAGAGATCAACAGTGATACCTGGAGCGTAAAATTACTTGATGTTAAAAATTATGATTCCATAGGCGGAACATTCTCCCAAAAGCCCGATGACGGCAAAGAGTTTTTGGTTTTCTTTATGGAAGCGACAAACAACTCTACCGAAGATGACTATTTTAATTATTTGTATTTCCGTTTTTATGTGGATGGGTATTTAGAAAGTCAGTCGATACTTCTGTCTGATGTAGATGGATATGACAGTATGAGTGGTGATGTTGCGGCAGGTAAGAAGATTAAAGGATATGTTGCTGTGCAAGTACCTATCGGCTGGAGCAGCGCAGAAGTAATCTATGATGATGGAACATTCACCGAAAACAAGGTTGCTGAATTTGCCGTTGTGAACCAGTAAACATAATATGTGAAGCAGTTGCGACGACACAACTGCTTCAATATCATTTACGAAAAGAGGACTATATTATGAAAAAGAAAGTGTTATCTATTATTTTATCTCTGTCCATGCTGCTTGCCGCATGTGGCTCCTCTGGAGCTCCCGCTCCAGCCACTTCGACTGTCGAACCCACTGGCACCGAGTCCTCTGCAACCGACACCTCGCAAGCAAATCCTGGTATTAAAGTAGAGAAAGAATTGTTTGACGTCGAAATTACTGTTCCCGCAGACTTCGTCGGTGATTCCACACAGGAAGACCTTGATAAAATCTGCCAGGAACATGGCTACAAATCCATCACGCTGAATGATGACGGCAGTGCCACTTATGTGATGACCAAATCACAGCACAAGGCCGCGATGGACGAAATGGCTGCCAGTATCCGGTCCAGCTTGGAAGAAATGGCAAACTCAGAAGATTATCCTGACTATACCTCTGTAACCGTCAATGATGACTTCACCTCATATACAGTAACTACCAAAGCCACCGAGCTCGGCTTGGGAGACTCCTTTGTTGTATTTGGTTTTTATCTATATTCAGGTATGTATGCTGCGTTTGACGGGAATGAAATAGATAATGTGCATGTTGATTTTGTGAATGCTGATACAGGAGAAATTATTCATTCCGCCGATTCTTCTGATATGGCGAAGTAAAAAGGCATATTGCATATGCTATAATACCAATAGGCAAAAGGTATGAATAGTCCATGTAGGACAGCAAAAAGCCCCGGTGTTCCCGCACCGGGGCTTTTCTAGCGCCTTATTTCCATACGTAATATTACATGTTGTGATGTAGGCATGATAAGAAAAGGATATGCATATGATGTGACCAGGCACCAGACAGCAATTCCCTATCATGGCGCAAATCTCAAAAGGAGCTCGAGCAAGCTATATTAAAACAAGCGAGGCTTAAATAGTCCCACCCCTAAAAATGGAAGCGCTATATGAAAAAAATTATTTTATCCTACACGGTTTCACCAAACAGAAGAAGGTGGATTTGGGGTCTCAGTTGCACTAGTGCAACTCCCTGAACAAGAAATTAAACAAGGGAGAACGACCATGCCCAAAATCCGATGTGCAATCTACGACCGCGTGAGCACGGAGCTGCAGGTCAAGGAAGGCCTCTCTCTTGAGGCTCAGAAGGCTGCCCTGACAGACTATGCAGTCTCTCACGGCTATGAAATAGTGGGCTACTATGCCGACGAAGGCATCACGGCCCGCAAGAAGATGCAGAACCGCAAAGACCTGATCCGCCTGCTCCGGGACGTGGAAGCCGACAAGATCGATCTGATCCTGGTTACTAAACTGGACCGGTGGTTCCGCAATATCAAAGACTATCACAACACGCAGGCCATCCTGGAGGCCCATCACTGCAACTGGAAAACCATCTTCGAGGAATATGATACCTCTACGGCCAACGGGCGGTTTGCCATCAATATCATGCTCTCCGTAAATGAGAATGAATGCGATCGCACCTCTGACCGTATTAAGAGCGTATTTGCTTATAAAAAGCACAACCGGGAACATATCAATGGCCGCCCGGGATATGGCTACACCACGGACGCTGACAAGCAATTTATCAAGGACCCGGATACCGAGCATATTGTGGAGGATATCTTCGCCCGATATTTTACCACCTATTCCAAAAAGGACACTGTAACTTATATTCTGAACAAATATGCCGAGGATCCCCACTGCCCCACCATGTATCAGGTAAACCGCGTGCTACAGAATGAAGCGTACTGCGGGCGGATGTATGGAATTGACGGATATCGCCCCGCCTACATCACAGTGGAGCAGCATCAGAAAATACAGGCCATCTGCGATTCTAAAATCATCCCTCACCAGACGGAGCCTTTTTTATTTTCGTCAATGATCAAGTGCCCCATCTGCGGCCGGAATATGAGCGGCTTTGTGAAACGCCAGCATCTGAAGTCCGGCGGCGTGTCAGAATACAAGCGATACCGCTGTGGCGCAAAATTCACGGAATACCACAACGGAGCCTGTATCTCCGAATCTGTGGTTGAAGAATATCTGCTCGGCCATGTAGTGGAACAGATACAAGCGGATATCCTGGCACTGCAGCAAAAACAACAGCAACAGAAAAAACAGCCTGACAAATCTGCCGCTATCCGCGCGGAGCTGGAGCGCCTGAACAATATGTATTTAAAAGGCCGGATTAAAGAAGATTTTTATGATGCTCAATATCTCGCGCTCACTGAAAAACTGAACGCCTATGAGTCCGCTGAATCCATAGATGCCTCCCTGAGCTCCTACGAGGCGCTTTCTGACGTCTTTTCGGACGGCTGGCAGGAAATGTACCAAGAACTTGATATCGCTCATAGAAAAGCCTTCTGGAAAGAAATCATAAAAGATATTATCGTGGATGCCGGGAGCCGCAAAATATGCGGTTTTCATTTTAATGTCTGACGGTGTAGTAACACATAAAATTCAACCGAAAAATCCCCCTGCCCGCCCGAGAAGGCCGCTGCAGTGGAACCGAAATCAATACTCTGGTCGATACTCAGGTCCGTCGCCGGGTCGATATTGTTTTTCAGGAGAATATACTCAAATACCATCTCCGGCATACCGCCCGCTCTGCCTCCCAGTACCTTCTGCCCTTTGAGCATCTCCCAGTCAAAATCCTCGATGGGCTCTCTGGCAACCAGGAAATTTCCTGCCCGCTGTGTAAGCTGCGCAAAGTTCACCACATAGTCCTCCGTTCCCCCCGCGTAGGTATACACGCTGCTCTCACATCCCATAAAGCCGATGTCCGCCGCATCTGTGAGCACAGCAGTCATGGTCTTATCGGCTCCAAAACCTGTCACCAGCTCCAAATCAATTCCATTGTCCGCAAAATACCCCTCCTCGATGGCCACATACATAGGCGCATAGAAGATGGAATGAGCCACCTCATTGAGCACCACCTTGGTCTTTCCGTCGGCTCCTTTCCCCTTCGCTCCGCAGCCGGCCAGAGAGGCCGTCAGCATGAGCATACTGAGTCCCAGAGCCAACAGTTTCCCGCACTTTTTCATAACACACATTCCTCCACACAGTTTGATTCCTATGGATTTATGTTATGAGTACACAAAAATAAGGTGCCTGTCCTGACACAGACACCTTATAACATAATGTTTTCACCGCTTAAAGATTCGCCTTGATTTTTTCGATCATCTCCGCATACTCTTCATCGCTCAGATAGGTTTTCCCGGGATTCATCTGGAAAGTGCCGCCCCACTCGTCGCCACCCTCATATTTAGGACAGAGATGCATGTGCAGATGACATCCGGTATCACCGTATGCTCCATAGTTCAATTTATTGGGATGGAAAGCTGCGTGAATGGCTTTCGCCGCGCGGTTCACATCCGCAAAGAAGCGATTGCGCTCCTCCTCGCTGATGTCCACGATCTCGCTCACATGATCCTTGTAAGCCACAATACATCTGCCGGGCTTCGACTGCTCCTTGAATAAAATCAGCGTGGAGACATCCAGCTCGCAGATAAAAATTCCGAACTTCTCCAAAAGCTCGCCTCTCATACAATAACCGCAATTTGCATCCTTCATTATGTACTCCTATCCGTCCGCCTTCTCCCGCGGACCTGTTATTCTCACGGTCAGGACTGCGTCAATGACTGTCTGCCGTCCTGCCGTCACATATTCATTGTATGCCCCGCCGGCAAATTTTGCAAGCACTTCACAAATCTATGTTCACAAACTGCCCGATACGCTCTGGCTTATCATTCAGAATAAGCTCCTCCGGGAAATTCACCTCTTTTATCACATCCAGCGCCGCCTCAAAATGCCCCACCGCGTAACAGATATGACTGTCCGAACCCATCAGCACCGGAACGCCGTATTTTGCACAGGTATTCAAAAGCGTCCGGATATTCTCCCGTCCTCCCTGTCTTGCACTCTGGGGATGCAGAGAGGAATTGTTCAGCTCCAGAGCCACCTGCTCCGCCTTTGCCGCCCGCACAAGCTCCTCGTAATCCAGAGGATACCTTGAGTCGTCCGGGTGTCCCAGAATCTTTACATAGGGGTTCTGCATCGCCCTTATGGAAGCCATGGTGTTTTCCCTGCGGCTTCCCGGCGTCACACAGCGCACATGCATGCTGGCAATCACATAATCCATCTTCCCCAGCAGTCCCTCCGCCAAATCCAGCCTGCCCTCATAATCCATGATATTAGCCTCAACGCCGCACAGCAGGCGCAGCGCTCCGTACTGCCTGGGAATACATTTGTAA
Organism: Acetatifactor sp.; assembly: GCA_029055435.1. Taxonomy (GTDB): domain Bacteria; phylum Bacillota; class Clostridia; order Lachnospirales; family Lachnospiraceae; genus Acetatifactor. Next base: position 1,807 of record JAIDDH010000109.1, on the reverse strand, counting down.
TTGCCAAAAAACAACGGACTGGGCCCGCCCGATATAGCCGGTCCATGTTCGCTCAATCCCAAGAAAAGGAGGCCGACCTCCACGGCAGCCTCAATATTTTCCTTCAGTGTACTGTACCCATGGCCGCTGGCTACGGTGTGGGTGTGCAGATCCATACATATTTTCATGATTTCGATGTCTCCCTGCCGGATTTCGCATCTTTCTTTGCCTTTCCCGGCATCTCTTTGTTCAACTCATCTACCATCTTCTCGATAATCTGTTTTTTCATATAGACGTCAAAGCTCAACAGACAGATAAATGAAAATTTGCGCAAGAAGTCACGGCTCTCCTCGGGCGCATCCCCGAAGGTTTGCTCAGCCAGCTTAAATTTCTCCACCACATCCGCCTTCAGCCTCTCAATCTCACCCTTCTCCATGCTGAAGGCCTCCCGGTAGACGCTCTCGAGATTGAACTCTTTGCCGTTTTGAAAAAACTGCTCCGTGATGGGGCGCAGCAGAGTCTGAATATCATTGATGGACATAATACCCTTGTAATAATAAATAAAGATCAGGAGCAGCACATGCTCTTTGGAATACTTTTTCTTTACGGGGGGCGGCAGCAGATCATTTTTTGCATAGTTGTTGATCATGGTCTTGGTGAGAATCTTGTCCTCCCCAGGATTGCGCACTCCTGCCCGCAGCCTGCTGTCCATAAAAGTAGTCACCTGATCCATATACAGGTCGATATTCGGTATGTCCGAAGGGTTAATATAATCTATACGATCCAGACTCTCCAATATACTGTTCAATAAATCTTCTGTATTGATAGTCAATTTGTCTCCTCCCCGGACACAAACAAAACAACCGTATCCGCAGAATATTCTTTATTAAAGTACAGTATATAGTATTCAAAACTACATATCAACTGTTTTTTGAATTTTCGTAAATTTTTCCTATATCTTTTTCTATTTACTTTGCAAATGCAGTGTGATAAAATGTGCTATAGATTTACAGTGTAAAGCATTAAAATTTTACCGTGTAAAAGTGAAGCGCAGGATAAAATACAGCAATAATTAAAACATAGAAAAAGAGGTGTCTATATGAATAAAAAAATCAAAACCGAAGCGGTGGATGCTCTGTTCGACGCAGTCTTAAGCCTTCAGACCCGCGAGGAATGCTACAATTTCTTTGAGGATCTGTGTACGGTAAACGAGCTGCTATCCCTCTCTCAGCGTTTTGAGGTAGCCTCAATGCTGAAGGATCACAAGACCTATCTGGAAATCGCAGAAAAGACCGGAGCCTCCACAGCCACCATCAGCCGTGTAAACCGTTCTCTCAATTATGGAAACGACGGCTATGAGCTGGTATTCGAGCGGATTGGCAGGTAATCTGCCGCAAAAAAGCATAAAAAACCGCAACAGGTCTGATTCTTCAAACCTGCTGCGGTTTTTATATGTCTGCCTCTATATTCACATTCATTTGTTTATTAATTTCCCTGAACCGCGCCGGTCTTTGCCGTATCTGCATTGTTCTTCCCATTGCCTGCCTGCGCTGCACTGCGCTCCTGCAGTTCCTTGTTCTCCGCCTCCTGCAATTCCTTCAGAGCCTCGGCAAGCGCAGCCTTTGCAGATTTTTTGCTCTCCTTCATCGCCTTTGCGGACTTGCTCTTTGCCTGCCTGTCGGGAACGGATTGATGCATATTGCATTTCCCCTGGAAAATCGCACTCTCATCGATGACAATCACAGAAGTAGTGATATCCCCCAGCACCTTTGCCGTGTCTGACTATTATACACATCTCCGAGCCCACCAGACGCTCATGAATCGCGGA
>JAIDDH010000108.1 GCA_029055435.1 Acetatifactor sp. | reverse complement strand
CTAGTCGTCGGCAGCGTCTGATGTGTATAAGAGACATCATTTAGCATTATCTCTATAGCTTTATTTACACAATACATGTATTTATTCTCGCACTTAGCTCAATAAAAAGCAGCGGACCGTTCCCGATTCGCTGCTTTCTGCTGCCTTTGTTATGCCAACGCAAGCTCTTCTCTCCGGATGATAGCTTTTACTTCCTCTTCATCCTTTTCAATGACATTTTTGAACACATAAATCGCAATTCCATCAATTTCTTCATCAATAATTTGCAAATCCACTTGAGAAGAGTTTGTACCTTGGTTTTAATTCTCCTAAAAAAAGAATTTATGGGGATGGTGAGGGTCGAACTCACAATCACCGGGAAACATGTCCCGACCGCTTTACCATTTACGCCACATCCCCCAATTTTCTGAACACGCATTCATTTTATCCCATGTCATGATTACTTGCTAAATTCCATTTCAGGAATAAATTTATATCTTCAATTGCATCTCTGATGCGCCAATTAAATTCCTTATTTTCTCTTAACTCTTTTAATAAATATGGTTTAACAATTCTTTTGTCTAACTTTCGATGATTTCTTGCAATATAAGCAAGCCCTAATGCAGCATTAGCCCTTATTGCCGGATTGCTATGTTCCATAAGCTTTACACAAATATCTTGTGCCGGTTTCCAATATTCAGCATATTCACCTATACTTAATGGAAGTAATAACAATTCATCCTCATCCCCTTTTTCCAATTGCACTCGCGCAGATTCCAACGATATTGGTGTCAAGGGTCTGTACACTAATTCGCCCATATAACCTCCATAAACTGAAATTCATTACTCTGTTTGCTCAGTCATAATTCCCCAACGAATTCCAAACTTATCAACAAAAACAACTCGGCAAGAACTGTATGGCGTGGCTTCCAGTTGATATATTGTCTTACCTCCTTCTTTCATGATTTCATATGCTCTTTGCACTTCTTCTTTTGTATCATACATAACCGTGAGGAAATTTGAATAGCACGTTTGAAATTCAATATCCATATGGTCGCTCATAATGATTCTTTGATTGCCCAATACAAGTTCTGAATGGTATATATATTCTTTTTGATTTTCTTTAAGCAACGGAGTATATTCGGGATCATCCGCTTCTCTATATGTAATCAGACAACTAATCTTTCCATTAAATGCCTTTTCATACATTTGAATCGCTTCTCGACAATTCCCACCAAAATTTAGCGTAGGTACAATCTGCATTTTAATCTCCTTCCATAAATACCGATTTTTTCGCTCTATGCAACTCCCCACTAAACCGAAATTTATTCACCGCTTAAAATAAATTCATGATACATTTTTCAGCCTCGCCTCTATCACGCATATCGTTTCCTTCCGGCAGCTCTACTGTTTCCATCAACTTACCTCTGGCATATTCACATGTTTTTCTTGACGCATAATTGTCCGGATTGCAGGTTATATACAAATATTTCATATCATGCTTTTTTGCAAGTTGAAATAATAATAAGCAAGCCTTACCCGCGTAATGATTTCCTCTATATTCGGGGAAAACCGTATATCCAATGTGTCCGCCATAATAAAGGTTGCCGTTATATCCAATTCTCAAGTCGCACTTACCCATCCTATTGCCATTGAGGTCGCAAATGAAAAAATGATATGCAGGAACCCAATTTTTCATTTCATCCCCATCTGCGGTTTTCTCCAAAATTAATTGTATTTCATCATTCTTTAAAAACTCAGTGTCTAAAAACATATGCCACCTCACAAATTCAAGTTGCATGTTTCTTCCATCTCCAGCGGCCTTACGATCACAGCATCCACGTGGCTCTGCTCCAATTCCTCTCTCGTGCGGAATCCCCAGAGAACGCCCACCGTATAAGCCCCAGGCCTTTACAACTTCCGATTTCCTTTTTATTCAATCTCCCGATAAATAGGAAATTACGAATATATCTTTTCAATAAATTGCATTGCCTGTTCTGAGTTATGAAAGGTTATATACTTCGTTCCATATTTAGATAGCGATTCACTCATTTCTTTTCGCTCCACATTAAATTCAAATACCCACCTGATATTGTAATAAAGGAATTTAAGGGTTGGTTTAGAATTGTACTTTTCCTTTCCTATCCTTTGCCTTATCCAACGTCTAAACACCCGAAATAGTCTGGTACATGTATTGATATCAAGAAAAATAATATAATCACTATATGCAAAGCTTTCGTTCAGACATTTTCTAGGTGTGCCTTCGACAATCCAGTTCCCGCCCTCTATAATTTCTTTAAAAATTCTGTCTCTCTCCTCGGGGCTTCTTTTTTTATCCCCATTAGGAGTACGCTTCCATATAATATTATCTTTTTCATAAAATGGAATTTGATATTTTTCAGATATTTCTCTTGCTAAAGTTGATTTACCGCTGGCAACCGAACCAATTATATCTAATTTCAAAATATTATCCCCACAGATCAACAAATTCCCGATTATTTCCCTATATATTCCACCAGCTCCAGCGGCTTTGCAATCACGGCGTCCGCGTGGCTCTGCTCCAATTCCTCTCTCGTGCGGAAGCCCCAGAGAACCCCCACAGTATAGGCCCCCAGGCCTTTGCCTGTCCGCATATCTGTGGCCGTATCTCCCAGATACAGCACCTCCTCCGGCTTCATGGCGAGCTGCTCCAATATCTTAAGGCCCCCCGCCGGGTCGGGCTTTACGGGCACGCCCTCCACCTGTCCCTGAATGACGTCAAAGCATCCCTTTCCAAACAAGGTCTCGATAACGCGTATAGTCTCGGCATGGGGCTTGTTGGACAACACGGCAAGCTTTAGTCCCCGGCGCTTCAGCTCCGCCAAAAGCTCTGGGATTCCGTCATAGGGCTTTACCTGATACATGCAGTCCACCGCAAAAAACTCTCTGTAGCGGGCCAGCGTCTCCTCCAGATGAACGCCTTCGCTGTCGCCGCCTGCTGCCAGAGCCCGCCGGATCAGCTCCACGACGCCGTCCCCCACAAAGTATTTGTATTCCTCCACCGAAAAAGGGCCATAGCCCAGAGGTGCAACCGCCCGATCCGCACAGTATTTGATGCTGTGGATGGAATCGGATAAGGTTCCATCCAGATCAAAAATCACAGCTTTCCGCATCGTTTTTATTCCTTTCATTTTAATCAAATGCTTTTAATTAAATGCTATTTTAAAATATGTTCTTCAACTCCTGATAGACCCTCCCCACGGGAAGGCCCACCACATTGTTATAATCGCCCTCAATGCCTGTTATGTAGCGGGCGCAAAACCCCTGAATGCCGTAAGCCCCCGCCTTGTCCATGGGATCTCCCGTGGCCACATATTCCGCAATCTCCGCTTCCGTCATAGGTGCAAAATACACTTTGGTGCATTCATAAAAACTATAGATCTCCCGGCCTTCATCGTACACAAAGGTCACTCCTGTATAGACCTCATGGCTCCTGCCGGAAAGCATGCGCAGCATCCGCATTGCATCCTCTGCATCCTTGGGCTTCCCAAGGATCTCTCCTCCACAGGCTACGACAGTATCGGCCCCGATCACCAGCGCCCGCGCACCTTCTTCGCTGCGCATGGTCATCACTGCCTCGGCCTTCTGTCTTGAGAGCTCCTGCACCACCTCGCATGGCACAGTGGTGGTAATCCGCTCCTCCACCTCGCTCACCTGCACCTCAAAATCTATTCCGATCTGGGTCAGCAGCTCCCGTCTGCGGGGAGATGCCGACGCCAGTATCACCTTCATCGATGCTCCGCGGGCGTGAAAGTCCGCTTTGCGGCAGTCTGCTCCGCCGAGGCCGCCTTGGCCCTGGCTGCAGCCTCCTTGGCAAACTGCTCCTGAGCGCATACTGCTTTCTTGCCCCTCCGGTCAACCTTCTCGTAAGTGCCGTCAGGCTGCAGCACGGAAGCCTTCACCGTATCTGCAAGCTGCACCTGCAGAATATGCATAAGCTCCTCCTTTAAGGCCGGCTCCTCCACGGGGAACATAATCTCCACCCGACGCTCCAGATTTCGGGGCATCCAGTCGGCGCTGCCGCAGTACAGCTCACAGTGCTCGTCATTTTCAAAATAAAAGATTCGGCTGTGCTCCAGAAAATTTCCCACGATGGAGCGCACCGTGATATTTTCGCTGACACCGGGAATCCCCGTCTTCAGACAGCAGATTCCGCGCACAATCAGATCGATTTTCACCCCCGTGGCGGAGGCCTCGTAGAGCGCGGCAATGATATCCCGGTCGCAGAGAGCGTTCATCTTGGCAATGATGCGGGCAGGACGTCCCTCCTTCGCATATTTCTGCTCACGCTGAATCAGATACAGGAATTTATCCTTCAGCCACAAAGGCGCCAGAGTCAGCTTATTCCACATCAGAGGCTCGGAGTAGCCCGAGAGCATGTTGAACACCGCAGTGGCGTCCTCGCCGATGAGCTCGGAACAGGTAAAGAGTCCCATGTCCGTATAGATTTTTGCAGTAGCGTCATTATAATTTCCGGTGCCCAGATGGACATAGCGCCTGATGCCGTCCTCCTCCCTGCGCACCACCAGCGTGATCTTGGAGTGAGTCTTCAGGCCCACCAGTCCATAGATGACATGGCAGCCCGCCTTCTCCAGCATTCTGGCCCAGACAATATTGTTCTCCTCATCAAAACGGGCCTTTAATTCCACCAGTACCGTCACCTGCTTGCCGTTCTCCGCCGCCTGGGCAAGCGCCGCAATAATAGGGGAATGACCGCTGACACGGTACAGAGTCTGCTTGATGGCAAGCACCTTGGGATCAACCGCCGCCTGACGGATGAAATCCACCACCGGGACAAAGGTCTGGTAGGGATGATGCAGCAGAATATCGCCTTTTCTGATTTCGTCGAAAATATTGCAGCCGGCCGGCAGCTCAGGCACGGCCTTGGGCTCATATTTGGGTGTCTTCAGGCTCTCAAAACCCTCCAGCCCGTAGAGCTTCATCAACACGGTCAAATCCAGAGGGCCATCAATCGTATAGATGTCCTCCTCCTCGATCTGCAGCTCCCGCTTCAGGAACTTCAGGAGACGCTTGTCGATGCCCGCCTCCACCTCCAGACGGATGGCCTGACCCCACTGGCGTTTTTTCAGCTGCTTCTCGATTTCTTTCAAAAGGTCCGCCGCCTCGTCCTCTTCGATTGTGAGGTCTGCGTTCCGCATGATGCGGAAGGGATGGGCGCAGACAATGTCATAGTTCAAAAAGAGCTTGCTGATATTGCGCTCAATGATTTCCTCCAGAAAAATCACCCTGCGCTTGCCGTCCCGCTCCGGCAGCTCCACCACACGATTCAGCACGCTGGGCACCTGCACGGTGGCAAATTCCAGCTCATCACCGCTTCCTTTACCCCGCACCATAGCCCCGATGTTCAGGGTCTTGTTGCGGATTAAGGGGAAGGGTCTGGAAGAGTCCACAGCCATGGGAGTCAGCACGGGATATACATTCTCCTCAAAATATTGGTCAATATAAGCGCTCTCCTCCTTGGTCAGCTGCTCATGGCTTCGGATAACGGTAAGCCCGCTCTGAGTCATCGCCGGAAACAGGGAGCGATTGTAGGTGGAATACTGCAGCTCCACCAGCTCATGCACAGCCTTATCCAGCGCGGCAAGCTGCTGTCCGGGCGTCATGCCGGAGATATCCTTTTTTTCATAGCCCGCATTGACCATATCCCGCAGGGACGCGATGCGGATCATGAAAAATTCATCCAGATTGGACGCCGTGATGCTTAAGAATTTCAGCCTCTCAAAGAGAGGGATGTTCTTGTCCCTTGCCTCTCCTAACACTCTGCGGTTAAACAGAATCCAGCTCAGCTCTCTGTTGGTATAATATTGAGGATCGGTAAATTTTATTTTGCCGCCCTTGCCTGACTCCTTCGCATTTTCCTTCATATGGGCAACCTCCCTGTAATTTACTGAATCGTTAAATTTACTGAATTTAGAATACTTTGCTTTGCTTGAGCACCGGAGTCACACTGAACACTTCCTGGAAAAATTCCGCCCGGGAGGCGAAGAATCCGGTCTCCAGCGTGATATCCTCCATGGTCGCCACACTCAGGAACAATGTGTTGTCCCGAAGGACCGCCTTCAGACCCTTGAGCTTCTGCTTATGGCTGCGGTCCATACTGGCAGCAAGCCGCAGAATGGCCGTGAGTTTCGCCACAGTCAGATAGGTCTCCCTATCCAGAGCCTTGCTCCCCATGGCCTCCTCATAATAGACAAATGGACTGTGATTGAACCGCACGATATTTGCCACGATTTCCCGCTCTTTATGAGAAAGTCCGATGATTTCCGTGACCATAATGATATCGTAGGATGTCTCCCCTATATTCACCAGACTGATATATTTGCCGCAGTCGTGCAGAATTGCCGCCAGACGCAGATAAAGCCTCTCTCTCTTGCCCAGACCATGTACCTTCTTCATGCTGTCAAAGATGGTTGCGGCAATGGTCTCCAGCGTCTCTGCCCGCTTACGGCTTCCCATATAACGCTTGCTGATATTGACGGCGCAGGCCACGATATCCTGCTCAAAATCATGTTCTCCCTGAAACATCTTGATGCTCTCGCCATATTCATAGGCGATACCATCGCAGAGCGTCACACCGGGGGCCCATATTCTGGTGGCTCCCATCAGCTTCGCAATGCGGCGAGTGAGAATTGCACTGATAAACACAAGGGGCACCTTCTCCTCCACCACGTCCAGCTTTCGGGCGAGCTCCGTCTTACCTGTGGTGCGCAAAAGCTCCATGAGCTCCTCAAATCCCGCGGCGTCTATCGTGCTCTCCCCTTTTCCGCTTCCCGCGCGTCTCACCGCCCAGGGGGAGATATAATCGTCCACCACAATAATATTTTGAATCTCTCTGTCCTTCAGATACAGCTTTTTATAGGTAGACAACTGTGCCGTAACCATCTCGTCCACCAGCTGCTCCAGTCTTGCGGAACCCACATTCAGGTGATTCATGACCTCCTGAATGCGCAGCACGCCCAGACGCAGATTCTGGGTGGACACCAGCATGTCATTGTCAAAGAGGGACAGCTGGATGCTGCCGCCGCCGATATCCACGATAGCGGTCTTCTCCTCGATAATGCGCCGGAAGCTCTCGCCCTTAGAGGCGATGGACTTATAGTCCAGGAAGCGCTGCTCGGAATTACTCAGCACCTCCAGCTTCAAGCCCGTGCGCTGGGCAATCTGATCCAGCACGATGGTGGAGTTGTTGGTCTCACGGATGGCACTGGTGCCATATGCCTTATAGCTGTCCACCTTATAGGACTCCATCATCCCGGAAAACTCCTTCAGGGTGCGGCAGAGCTCATCGATTTTATTCGCGCTGATCTTGCCCGTGGCGTAGGTCTCGCTGCCCAGATCCAGGCGGCGGCTCACATGATCAATCTCCCGCATGCTGTCCTTGCCGGAATATTCAAAAATTTTCATGGACAGCTCATAGCTGCCCACGTCGATGGCTGCAAAAGTTTTCACGCTCATTGAACTCCTCCCGATGTCTCCTGACCTACAGACTGTCCTGACAGATAGTCGATGAACTGTCTGGCCGTCCTGCCGGAGAGCCCGCCGTGGGACAGTTCCCATCGATTGGCCTCCAAAAGCAGCTCTTCCTCTGGAATCAAAAGACCTGCCCGCTCCGCCAGCGCTTTCACGATGCCCTGAAACTCCTTCTTTGTGGGCGCTCCGAAATAGATAGTGACGCCGAAACGGCTGACCAGAGACAATTTCTCCTGTACCGTATCTCCTGTGTGCATATCCTCCCGTATCTCCTCCCTGTCGCTGAAATTCTCACGGATGAGATGTCTGCGGTTGGAAGTGGCGTAAATCAGTACATTGTCGGGCTTTTTCTCCAGCCCGCCCTCGATGACCGCCTTGAGATATTTGTATTCGATCTCAAAGTCTTCAAAGCTCAGATCATCCATATAAATAATAAACTTATAGTTGCGGTTCTTGATCTGGGCAATCACCTCATTCAAATCCTGAAATTGGTGTTTATAGATTTCTATGATGCGTAAACCTCTCTCGTAATATGCATTGGCGATGGCCTTGATGCAGGAGGATTTTCCTGTCCCGGCGTCGCCAAACAGCAGACAGTTGTTGGCTTTTCTGCCGCTCACAAAGGCTTCTGTGTTGTCTATGAGCTTCTGTTTGGGAATCTCATAACCCACCAGATCCTCCAACTGCACATGGGCAATATTCAAAATCGGCGGAACATGCACACCATTTTCGTCGTGAGCCACCCGGAAGGACTTATGCAAGCCGAATTTCCCCACGCCGTACTCCCTGTAGAACTCCGTCAGTGTGTCCTTCATCTCCTGCGGCGTGCGATTGTGGCAGAAATGCTCCGCCAACTCACAGATACGGGCGCAGATTCTGCGGTTATATACCTTGCTCTCCTGACTGCTGGCCTCGTATTCCATAATCAGCTCAAACTCCGGCGCCTGCAGCGCAGCCATCATGGGAGCAAAATCATAGTCATAAAATTCTTTGAAAATAATGATGTCGTGAAGAGCCGCCTCATTGATGCTTCCCTTAATCGCTCCCCGGATCTCACATCCCATACTGTAGCTATTCTCATTGTTGACCAACAGATTTGCCAGATAACAATGCCAGAGATTGCCGTGAAATCCGAAATGTCCGGCCAGTTCCAACAGCCGGTGCAGACACTCAAACAAAAGTCCCCGCATCTCCTCATGACTGCGGCTTTCATCCCCATAATGCTCCATCAAAAACGCCATATCATACAGCAGTTTTCCGTCGTCAAAATTTCTATATAAAAGTAATTCCTGTTCCCGCATGACTTTCTCCTAATAATTTCCCAGTATTTTCATATTTCTCGCCTCGTCCCGCAGCCCCCGCAGCGCGTTCTTCACGGAACTGTCGGAGAGATTTCCCTCAAAATCCACAAAGAATCGATACTCCCAGTTGCGGCCCTCGATGGGACGGCTCTCGATCTTAGTCATATTCAGATCATTGTAGATAAAATGGGACAACATATGATAGAGGGAACCGCTCTCATGAGGCACCTCAAAGCAAATGCTGATTTTCTTTGCATCTGTGCGGAAAATCTTCTGATTGGTGACGATGATAAAGCGGGTGGAATTGGTGCCCGACTGATTCACACCCTTCTGCAGCACCTCCAGACCATAAATCTTTCCGGCCAGCTCGCTGGCCACGGCGGCCTGAGACTTGTCCCCCTCCTGCGCCACCTTACGGGCGGCAAAGGCATTGTTCTGCATGCTGATCTGCTGCCACGGGTGGTCGGCCAGATACCGGGCGCTCTGCATCAGCGACTGGGGATGAGAATAGACCGTCCGGATATCACTCAGCTCTGTCCCCGGCACACCCAGAAGACAATGCTCGATACGGATGATCTGCTCGCCCACAATATAATTTTCAAACTCCACCAGAAGGTCGTAAATCTCGCTGACAACGCCCGCCGTGGAATTCTCGATGGGAAGCACCGCAAAATCCGCGCTGCCCTCATCGATGGCGCTCATGGCGTCCCGGAAAGTATCCACATGAAAGCTCTCGATACCCTCCCCGAAATATTGCAACATGGCCGCCTGCGAGTATGCGCCCTCGGCCCCCTGAAAGACCACTCTGGCCTTCTCAGTCTCCAACTTTTCCACGCCGATAAAGGGAAGCTTCCCCTGAATGCCGCGCTCTGACATGATACGATACTGAAGCTTGCGGCTCATGGACATGATCTGCTCGAACAGCTCCGCCACGCCACGGCTGTTGAATTCACTGTGGGTCAGAGCCTTCACCCTGCCAAGCTTCTCCTGTTCCCTCACCCTGTCAAAGACCTTCTTGCCCGCGCCGATCTTATACTCGGCCACCTGCGCACAGATATCCATTCTCCGCTCATAGAGCTCCACGATCTGCGCATCTATCTCGTCAAGTCCCGCTCTCAATTCGCCTAAATCCATAATCGTCTCCATCCGCCGCCCGGGCGGCATCCTCCTTATGTCTTGTCCCCGCCATACCAAAGGGACTTCTTATTCAATTATCTTATACCAAATCGAACTTGATAGCAAGTAAAATACGGTGTATACTGCTCTTATAAGCAACTATTCAGACAAGGAGATTTGTCATGGGAAAGAATCGTTCAAACACACAACAGCTCATTATCCTGCTTCCGCCGCTTATCATCATAGCTCTGGGACTGGGTATCGCAGTCATGCTTTCCGGGAGAATCAAGATGAACCCCGAGGGAACAGTGGGCAATACTGCCGGAAACATCAATAATCACGGACTGTTCTGCGAATACAATGATACCGTCTATTTCTCTAATCCCGGAGACGGGGGAGCGCTCTACGCCATGACCCCGGAAGAGACTGATATACGAAAGCTGAACTCCGTTAAGGTTTCCAATATATTGGCAGGAGGCAGTTATCTGTACTATTTCCAGCAGGGCTCCACAGAAGACAACAGCTTTGGCAATGTGACCAGCATTCGCTCTTTTGACCGCTGTGATTTAAACGGAAAACGCGCGACGGGCCTCACCCGCGATGTGGTGGTGAGCGGCCAGCTTGTGGACAATTACCTGTATCTGCTCGCAGCCGGTGACCCTCATCCCAATTTTTATAAACTCAAAATCGATAAGTCCGACCAGGTGCACCTGGCTGATTATTCCATCAATCCTGCCTGCGCCTACAATGGCATGATTTATTACAATGGCACACAGGACAATCATGCACTGTGCCGTCTGAACACCGCGTCGGATGTGTCGGAAGTCCTGTGGAACGGAAATCTCTGGTATCCTATATTAAATGGAGATTATATTTATTATATGGATGTGTCCTCGAATTACAGATTGTGCCGCTACTCCCTCAGCCAACAGGTTGTGGAAGTGCTCACCAATGAACGGGTAGACTGTTTTAATGTAGGTTCCGGGTACATATATTATCAGACAAACGATGCTGTAAATCCCCAGCTCAAGTGCATGCACATGGACGGCAGCAATGTGCTGGTGGTGGCGGAAGGCATATATACCAATATCAATATGACTTCCCGCTATGTGTACTTCCAGGAGTTCGGCGTAGACGATACGCTGTATCACTCCTCTTTGGGCAGCGACTGGTTCAACCTTTTCCAAAGCTAACAATACGCGCGTTATTATTCTTCGATATGATCCAGACCCTGACTCAGGATCGTGACGATATGACTGTCCGCCAGGGAATAAAAAATGGTCTTGCCATCTCTGCGGTTCTTCACCAGATCCATCTGCTTCAGCACACGAAGCTGATGAGAGATGGCAGACTGAGACATTCCAAGCAACGCCGCGATATCATAGACGCACATCTCGGCGCAGAGCAGCACATAGAGAATTTTGAGGCGGGTCACATCCCCAAACACCTTAAAAAATTCTCCCAAATCCTGCAGCTCCTCCTGAGGCGGCATTTTGTCCTCCACCTGCCGAATGGTCTCTTCATCCAGATAGATATAATTGTTTTCTTCCATTCTTATTCTACTCCTCTGCTCCGGTCTGCGCATCAGCTGCGTCTGCATTTCCGGTATACTCAGGCAACTGTTCCAATAACTGCATCACGGTTTTGCCCAAAACAGGGTGCCGGAAATTCGGAGCGATTCTGCTAAGCGGCTCCAGCACAAAATAGCGGTTCTCCAAATCCACATGGGGCAGCACCAGCGTGTCGTCCTCATATATCAGCTTATCATAAAACAGAATATCCATGTCAAGCGTCCTCGGACCCCAGTGAATCTCTCTCGTGCGTCCGGCAGCATCCTCAATATCATGGAGCCTCGTCAAAAGCTCCATGGGTGTAAGCAATGTGCGAAGCTTCACCACTGTATTCAAGAATTTATCCTGCTCCACGCCGCCGTAGGGCTCCGTCTCCAGGAAATCCGCCACCCGCTGAACCTGTATCAAAGAATTCCTCTTCAACTGGTCGATGCCCTGCTTCAAATAAGCCTCCCTGTCCCCCATATTAGAGCCCAGAGACAGATACACCTGATGCCAGCTGCGTCTTATGCACACGGATACAGACTCAAAGGACAGCCCCACAGGAGCCTTAGGCTTCCTGATCTCCAGCTCCAGCTCCTGGATAGAACCAAAATTGAGCAGAATCTGTTCCGCCAGACTCTCTGCCACCGTCTCAATCAGATCATAGATATTCTCCTGCATCCAGTTGTTGATAAAATGGCATATCTCCCCATAATTGGTGGACAGACTCAGATCATCCTCCAGCCCCGCGGGCCGCATATCCGTATAGAGCACCGCATTGACATAAAAAGGCTGACCGTTTACCTTTTCCTCCGGACACACGCCATGATAGGCGAACACCTCCAGATTATCGATTCTGATTTCATCCTTGTTCATCTCCCACATCCTCTTCATCCTCCTATCACATTACTCATCCATCGCCACAATCAACTCAGCCTCCGTACAGGACAGCCTCCGTCATGCGCACCGCCCGCACATTCTCCTTCACATCATGCACCCGGACAAAACTGCAGCCCTTCATTACGCCCACCACCGTGGTGGCAAGAGTCCCTTCCAGACGCTCGTCGGCGGGCAAATCCAAAGTCAGGCCAATGACCGACTTGCGGCTGCAGCCCAACAGAACCGGATATCCAAACACCCGTAATTTTTCCAGCGCACCGAGTATCTCCAGATTGTGCTCATAAGTCTTGCCGAAACCCACGCCCGGATCCAAAATAATCCGGTTCTCCTCAATGCCGGAAAGTTCCGCCAGATGAAGCGTCTCCGCCAGATCTGCAGCCACATCCTGCAGGAAATCTCCGTACACCGCTTCCTTCCGATTATGCATCAGACAGCAGGGCAGACCGCTCCCTGCGATTACCTCCGCCATCCTCCCATCATATTTTAATCCCCAGATATCATTGATCATATCCGCTCCCGCTGCAATCCCTGCCTCAGCCACGCTGCTCTTGTATGTATCCAACGAAACCGGAATATCAAATCTTGTTTTAATTGCTTCTATTATGGGCACTACACGCTTAATCTCCTCCTGATCTGATATCAATGTGTAGCCGGGCCGGGTGGACTCTCCGCCCACATCCACAATATCTGCGCCCTCCTTCTGCATCTCCTCCACATGCCACAGCGCCCTGTCCCTGTCGTTCCATTTACCGCCGTCAGAAAAAGAATCCGGCGTTACATTCAGAATCCCCATCACATATGTCCTGCCCCGGCGCTGAAAGGAACGCTTCCCGATCTCTATAGTATTACCAGTTATGTTGCTATCGAGGGGGTTACTATTGCTACTATTAATATTATTATCCATTTTCGATCCTGTCTCTGCCTCTAATATCGAATCGTGAGATTCTTCTTATCGTCGCTTCGATTACACTCTTCCACCACATCACAGGCAAAACACAGCCTGCTGGCTTTATCGGCCCGGTACAGCACCCCCCTCAGATTGTCCTCCGCAGACACCGAGGCATCTCTGTGGCTCTTGATAGCGTCAATAATAACATCCGTTTCCGAATCTTCAAACCCGCAATCCCGTAAAATTTCCGGCGCAATCTCAGCGCTGGCCAGCTCGTGAGGCGTACCGTCCTCATACTGAACATGCCTGCCCATATCGTGCAGAAGGGCAGCCGCATAAACCCACTCCCGTTCAATCCCCAGATTTCTCTCCAGATTAATAATCTCCCCGATGCGAGCCACATCCAGAAAATGTGCCAGATCATGATGCCCAAACCTGCGCTCGACCTCCGCCTTCTGGTTTTCCCGCAGATGATACAGGAATAAATCATGTTTTAATATTTTATCAATACGCTCCATCACAATATATCTCCTTATACATGCAGCATCTGAAAGAAACGATTCTGCAGTGCCTCATTATTCTCAAACACACCCCTTGTGGCCACACTCACGGTCTGACTGCCCGGTTTCTTCACTCCCCGCATGGTCATACACATATGCTCAGCCTCCACCACTACCATCACGCCCTGAGGGGCCAGATGCTCCATGATCGCATCGGCTATCTGAGCCGTCATATGCTCCTGAATCTGCAGGCGTCTGGCATAGACCTCTACTGTGCGGGCCAGCTTACTCAATCCCACAACTTTCCCGTCAGGAACATAGGCCACATGCGCTCTCCCATAAAACGGCAACATATGATGTTCACACATGGAATAAAACACAATATCCTTCTCCAGCACCATCTCATGGCTGTCCACGGTAAAGACCTTGGAGAGATGCTCCGCCGCGTTCTCCTCCATACCGCCAAAAATCTCCTCATACATTCTGGCGATGCGCTCCGGTGTATCCGCGAGTCCTTCCCTGTGGATGTCCTCGCCGATACCCTCTAAAAGCAGCTTCACCGCTTCCCGTATTTTATCCTGATCTACCATACCGTTTACCTTATGTCTACCTTTCTGCAAGCTTGATTAATCTCCCCAGATAAGACAGGGAACCGAAAGCCAGTATCACATCCTCCGGCGCCGCCAGAAGCCTTGCCAGCTCCACAGCCTCCTCCAGACTGTCCACCGCAGTCACCCGGGGATGAACCCTGGCGATCTCCTGAGCCAGATCATAGGCCGACATGGCCCGGGGATTCTCCGGCGGCGTGACAGTGATGATCTGATCCGCATAGCCCTGGGTCAAATTTATCACTTTCTCATACTCTTTATCCCGCAACATCCCCATTATATAAATAATTCGTCTGTTTGTAAAATACATTTCCACAGATTGAGCAAGTTTTCGCGCCGCATCCTCATTGTGCGCGCCATCCACCACAAAGAGCGGCTTCTTGCAAATTACGGAAAAACGCCCCGGCCATGCCGTCTCCCGAAATCCTCTCCTGAGCGCTTCTTCTTTTATAACATATCCTTTCTCCTGCAGCACCCGGAGCGTCTCCAGCGCCAGCAATGCATTGTCCGTCTGAAAAACGCCGCCCAAATACAGCTCCAAGTCCTTTAAGACCGGGCCCTCCTCAGGCTTATAGTCAAAGCGCTGCCGCTCCACGTTTCTGCCGCCTCTTCTCACATTTACTATACAGCTTCTGTCCGTCACATGCAAACGACAATGCCGCTTTTCTGCGATGCGCCGCACCACTTCCATGGCCTCCGGCTCCTGCTCCATGCTGACCGCATCACAGCCCTCCTTCAAAATACCCGCCTTGTGCCCGGCAATCTCAGAGAGACTGTTCCCCAGAAATTTCATATGATCCATACTGATGGAGGCAAGTACGGCAACTACTGTTGTCCGAATCAGATTTGTGGCATCATAGAGGCCGCCCATCCCCGTCTCCATCACCACAATGTCACAGCCTGTCCTGTCAAAGTACCAAAAAGCCAGCGCAGTCTCCACCTCGAAGGGTGTGGGATGGGGAAATCCTTCTTTCGCAATTTCATAACATGCGTTACTAATTATCTCCACGCCCTCACAAAATGCTTTCTGCGTGATATTTCTGCCGTTTACCTGAATGATCTCCCGATACTCCAGCACGGCAGGAGAACTATAACGACCCACCCGATATCCGGCGCATCGCAAGACAGTGGACAAATATGCCAGAGTGGAGCCCTTCCCATTCGTTCCGGCTATATGGACAAACTGCAGCCGGTCCTGCGGATTGCCCAGACGTCCGCACAACCTTGCAATGCTATCAAGCCCCGGCACAATGCCGTAATTTTGAATGCTCTCCAGATAACCCAAAGCCTCCCGGTACTTCATCTGCCCCACCTCGCTGTGTTCGATATATTCAAGTTTGATATATTCAATATGTAAAAATCAGATATGTATAATAATCAGAAATTTGTTCATGCTACCATCATACAAAGTGAGGTTACTATGTTCAGACACAAATCCCCCGTTCACAATCCGGTTAAGAATTTCATCCATAATTTCCTGCTCTGCGGTCTCACCGGCTGGTGTCTAGAAATTACATTCACCGCCATGAGCTCCCTGCGCCGCCGCAATCTGCGGCTCACAGGTACCACATCTCTGTGGATGTTTCCGATCTATGGCTGTGCAGCTTTGCTTCATCCGCTGTTCAAGCTGATGCATAAACGCCCCTTATTTATGAGAGGCCTCACCTATATGACCTTGATTTTCTCCGTGGAATTTCTCTCCGGCCGCTTCCTGCGCAAACGGAAGCTCTGCCCCTGGGACTACGCAAGAAGCCGCTACAACATCGGCAGAGTAATACGTCTTGACTATGCCCCCTTCTGGTTCAGCGCAGGACTCCTGTTCGAGCATATGCTCTGCCGTACACAATTACAGGACGAAACCATTCAGATTTCGTCCCGAACCAATCCCTGAATCTGCGCATTCACGCATACTGCCAGATACTCCGGCATGTCCTCACACGTCCGACATATCTCTACATGTCGTTGATATCGTCCATTCCCCCGGAGCCGATGTCCAGCATATTGACCGTGCGGCGCTTGAGTCTGGCCTCCTCCGATTCCTTCAGGATAAAGGCCTTGATTTCCCGGGCATTTCTAATATGCTCCAGCACCAGCTTAGGATGGGTGGTATCGCCGGTGTAGCAGACCACGGTCCCCAGCTTAAACAGCTTCTCCGCCAGACTTGCCACATGTTCCACATCCTGCACTTTATACATATAACAATCATTCTCAACAGTCTTTAAAAGACCGCTGGTGATGGTAATCAGATCCTCGCGGATGGTGTATTTCGTAAACGTAAAGGGAAGCCCGAAAAAGAGCCACCGTTTTCTCTCAGCAAATTCTATCATATCATCCACCTCCTTCCTAGATTATAATTCATTCTGAACGGATATGCAAAACCTTTCTTCCAAATTTGTGGTTCTTTTGGGAAATATTTGATTGAATCTGGAGACGGGAAGTGGTATCATATAACAAGAATAAAAACAGGAGGTTTTTCTATGACCGCAAAAGAATGTATCACCGGACGCAGAAGTATTCGCAAATTCACCGATCAGCCCGTGTCCCATGAGCTCCTGGAACAGATTGTGGAGACAGCTTCCTATGCTCCCAGCTGGAAAAACACTCAGATTACCCGCTACATAGCGGTTGAGGGCGAAAAGAAGGCAAAGCTTGCCGCATGTACCACCATCTGGGCCGGCAACGGTACAATTATGAACAATGCCCCCATGGTGATCGCAGTGACTGTAATTACCGGACGCAGCGGTTATGAGAGAGACGGCTCCTTCTCCACCGAAAAGGGCGATGGCTGGCAGATGTACGATGCCGGCGTTGCCAGCGAAGCATTTTGTCTGGCCGCCTACGAGCAGGGACTCGGCACCGTGATCATGGGACTTTACGACGAGGCCGACATAGTAAAATTATTGGAGATACCCGAAAATCAGGAGCTGGTTGCACTGATCGCCATCGGCTATCCCGCAGAGTCACCGGAAGCGCCCAAACGCAAGACGGTGGCAGATTTGCTATCCTATCAAGAATAACCAACGAAAAGTAGAAGGGATTTTCATTTTCTGTTCGGCTTTTTAAAAGTTCACAATCAACGGAGGAAACACTATGCGTCATTTAATCAGTCCCCTCGACTTCACAACAGAGGAATTGGATCAGCTCTTCGATCTGGCCGCTGCCATCGAGCGTGAGCCTGACCGATATGCCCATGTCTGCGACGGCAAAATCCTGGCCACCTGCTTCTACGAGCCCAGCACCCGGACGCGCCTGAGCTTCGAGTCCGCTATGATCCGTCTGGGAGGCAGAGTTCTCGGCTTCTCCGATGCCAACTCCTCTTCCGCCGCCAAGGGCGAGAGTGTGGCCGACACCATTCAGGTCATCTCCTGCTATGCGGACATCTGCGCCATGCGCCACCCCAAGGAAGGCGCTGCCACTGTGGCGGCAGGCAAATCCCATATACCTGTCATCAACGCGGGAGACGGCGGGCATCAGCACCCCACCCAGACCCTCACAGACCTTCTGACCATCCGAAACCTCAAAGGAAGACTGGAGAATTTCACCATCGGCCTGTGCGGCGATCTGAAATTCGGGCGCACTGTCCACTCCCTGATTCACGCGCTGGTGCGCTATCCCGGCATCCGCTTCCTCTTCATCTCCCCCGAAGAACTGCGCATCCCGGATTATATCATCGAGATGCTTCGGGAGAAGAACATCTCCTTCGAGGAGGTCATCCGTCTGGACGACGTGCTTCCCCAGCTGGATCTGCTCTACATGACCCGCGTGCAGAAGGAGCGCTTCTTCAACGAGGAGGACTATGTCCGCCTGAAGGATTTCTACATTCTCACCACCGAGAAGATGAAACTGGCCAGAGAGGACATGCTGGTGCTCCACCCTCTGCCCAGAGTCAACGAGATAGATGTGGAAGTGGATCAGGACCCCAGAGCCGCCTACTTCAGACAGGCGCAGTACGGAGTCTATGTGCGCATGGCACTGATCATGACGCTGTTAGGACTGGCCGATTAACCCCAAGGAGGTATCATATTATGTTAAATGTCGGAAAAATCGAAGAAGGATTTGTGTTAGATCATATCAAGGCGGGCAAAAGTCTGGGACTGTACGAGCATCTGCAGCTGGACAAGCTGGACTGCACCGTGGCTATCATCAAAAACGCCCGCAGCAACAAGATGGGAAAAAAGGATATCCTGAAGGTGGAATGTGACATCGACATGCTGGATCTGGACATTCTGGCCTTTCTGGATCACAACATTACAGTCAATGTAATCAAAAACGGTGAGATCGTGGCCAAAAAAGATCTGATTTTGCCGAGAGAAATCAAAAATGTCATCAAATGCCGCAATCCCCGCTGCATCACCTCTATCGAGCAGGGATTGCCTCATGTTTTCTTCCTCTCCGATGAACAAAAAGAAATCTACCGCTGCAAATATTGCGAAGAGAAGTATTCAGAACCCTCAAAATAAAACAGAATCCCGGCTTCTCCCCGCCTATGCCATACTAGGGCTTTTGCCTAAGAAGTATTTGCTCTCAAAATCCCGGACGGGCATTGGTTTGGCAAAATAGTACCCCTGGAAGATATCGCAGCCGGCCTTCGTCAGATACTCCACCTGGTCCGCCGTCTCCACGCCCTCCGTGACCACCGTGAGTCCCAGATTCTTGGACATGTTGATGACTGCATTCATGATAATGATGCTGCGCTCCTCATGGCGTGTCTTTCGCAGGAAGCCCATATCGAGCTTCAGCACATCCACCTCGATATCCTTCAGCGTGTTCAGCGAAGAATAACCGCTGCCAAAATCGTCGATTTCTACATGGAAACCATAACCCCGCAGTCTTCCCAGCAAGTCCATATGTTTGGAAATCTCCTCCATCAGAGCCGTCTCTGTAATCTCCAGCTTCAGATTCGAAGGGCTGATGCCATAGTGCTCCACCAGCGAGGTAAAGGTATCATAAATATTAATCAGGTAAAAATCCTTCGGCGAAATATTCACAGAGATATGTAAATCCTCTCTCCCCTGATCCTTCCAGATTCTCAGCTGCTTACAGGCCTGCTCCCACACATATCTGTCCAGTCGGGTGATATAACCGCTCTTCTCGAATACAGGGATGAATTCTGCCGGAGAGATCATGCCGCGCACAGGATGATCCCAGCGCACCAAAGCCTCTGCTCCCAGAATATCATAACCGTTTACAGCCACCTGGGGCTGAAGATACATATGGAACTCACCCGCGGAGATCGCACGGTCAAACTCACCTACCATGACCTTCTCCCGCTGCATGATATTTCCCATCTCTCTCGTATAATAAGCCACAATCTGCTGATAATTTTCCTTAATCCGCCGTATGGCCATAAACGCCTTGTCACACATGACAGAGATGCTCATGGTGGGATCGATGATCTCGTAAACGCCCACATGTACATGCATTCTGTAGACGCTGCTCTTCACAATCTTCTTCAAATCCTCCAGATACTCCGTATACTGCTCTTCTATAAACTTCTCCTCCCGCATGCACATGGCAAAGCGGTCGCCCTCCAGTCTGGCATACAGCGTGTCCGGGCTGGCATCCCTGCGCATCAGACCCGCAATCCGCTTCAAAATCCGATTACCGGTCTCCTCGCCGAACAAATCATTTACAAGCTTAAAATCCTTTACATCGATACATACCATCACGCGCTTTACTTCAGGCTCATGTTTCAAAAGCTCCCCGACCCGCTCAAAAAAGCGCTCTCTGTTATAGATATCCGTGAGATAGTCATGTGTGGCGCTGTATCGCTCCATCTCCAGCTCCCTGTAAGCCTCCGTCCGGTCCGTGGCAGCGAAGAAACTTCCCACATAATTTCCCCTGTCATCCAACAAAAACCTAAAATGAACCTCAAAATAATGAGTCTCACCATCCAGCTCGCGCTCCTCTTTCCAGGTCTCCTCTCTGAGTTCTCCTTCCTCTTTTTTGCTTCGCCACTCCTGAAAATAGCGTTCCAGAGGCGCAAGGCTCTCCTCCGCATTGAAAATCCGCCGGCTCTGCTCATTTGCATAGACGCATTTTCCATCTCTGTCCAGACAGAAGATAGCGTTCTCCATATCTTCCACAGAAAGAGATAAAAGCTTCACTACAATGCTCTTCGGCACATAAAACAGCGAGAAATAAAAACAGGCCATCGCCATCACTGAATACAGTATGGGCGAGATATCGATAGGGATGTCCACAAACCGATAGCCGATATTAACGGCCAGAATCAGCATAAAACTCCAGACAACCACCTCATATTTCCGTCGGTACAGTTTGACAGTCTGCTTTATTTTGATCCCAAAGGTCAGCATCACCAGAAATACCATTCCATAGACAAATACAAGATGAACACCGTACACGGGAACCCCATGCACCGGCACCCGCGGATTCACCACATAACAGCTGTCCCCGCTGAAAATCTCCGTCCTCACACACGTAAACACATGGTGTGTCCATGTATTTGCCGCCATGGAGACCGTGTCCACCAACGTTCCCAGATAAAGCAGCGCCTTCAACCAGGGCTTGTGATCCTCCGCATCCGTGTACTGCTTCGTATAACGCAAAAGCATGATGACAAGCCAGTCCGTCGCCGCAAAATAAAGACCGTGCAAAAGCGTGGCCAGCCGCTCATCTCTCACCATCACCGCAAACGCATTAAACAGAATCGTGGCCGACGCAGCCACAAACAGCTCCTGTATATGCCGACGCACGAAATGTTCATAACGATTCATGAACACCGTGCCTGCCAAAAGCCCTGCCGCAAGCAGACAGGACAATATAAAAAATCCTATTGTCATACGACAACTCCTATTTCCAAAGTTATTTTCCCAACAGGCCTCATAGCCTCTTGACAAGAATATTGTAATTATACCACACTTTGTCAAAAATGGAAATAGAAAAAGCCGTTTCTACAAACGACTTTTCCTAATTTTTTCTGATTTTGCCATTATAATATCAGATTGTCCCGGAAAACGTCAGACGCCTCCTACACAGAGAGGTCAAACCGCTGTCCGACTTTGAGTTCCTCCTCCGTGCGCGCACGGTCGCTCATGCCGGCCATCATCCAGTCATTCACCTTCTGAATCAGCTCTTCCACGGAAGATGCGGTGATTACCACCTCGTCCTTCGCGCTGTCCGTCCGCTCGCCTCTGCGTTCACTTATGCGCTCTTGCTCAGCTTCCTTCTTCGCCTTCTTCTCGTCAGCTTTCTTGGCTTCCTTCTTGTCGGCGGCCTTCTGGGCGATACGCTCTCTCTGGGCTGCCAGAGACTTGTCGATTACCGCAAAGAACGATGCGTTTCCGCCGTCGTTCACCTGCATGCCATAACCCTTCACTTTTGCTCCGGTGGCAGAGAGTTTCTTTGCGAGCTGGGAGACGCCGCTGGCCGCATTGTTCAGAATTGACTCGTACTGCTTGCGGAAATTTTCATCCTCCGCCATGCGCTCGATCTTCTCCTCGTCGATGAGCACTGCCAGCTTATTGGGATTTGCAAAGCTGCCCGCATGGGATTTTGCAAACTCCTTCATATCGGAGCTCACCAACACAAAATCCATGTTGGAATATTTCTTTTTCAGCTCCTCGTAATACTTGGCAGCTTTCTCGCTCAGCTGAGGATTACCCACCGTCTTGCCGCTCACCTTTGTCTTCTTAGACGCATTCGCGGCATTCGCCGTCTCACTGGTCTGCTGCATCTGCTGCGCAGCCTGTGTGCCGGCCATAACTTCCGATACTGTACTCATATGCCTTCCTCCTTGATTTTGAGTGTTTGGCCAAAATCCTTTTCAGCCACTTATCCTTTTCATTAATATCGGCATATGGACACGAATCATTTAGCCCAAAATCGAAAATTGTAAGATTACTTTGAACAAATCTCCGTCCGTGAGAATCTTCATGCTTCCTCTCTGCAGCTCCACCAGACTCTTCGCGATGGAAAGCCCCAGACCGCTCCCCTCCATATGGCGGGAGGCATCCCCTCTGACAAAACGCTCCTCCAGCTCCTCCGGGGAAATATTCAGTTCATACTTGGACATATTGCGGAAAATAATCTCCACGATATCCCCCTTCCGCTCCAGATTCAGATAGACCCGGGAGCCCTCCTGAGCATATTTGCAGATATTGTTCATCAGATTGTCAAACACCCGCCACAGATGCCTTCCGTCCGCCATTATCCGCACTTCCTCCTCCGGCCTCGTCACATGCAGCGCAAGCTCCTTCTCCGCCAGCCTGGTCTCATACTCCCCCTGAACCTGCGTCAGAAGAACCCCCAGCTCACAGGGCTCAAGGTTCACTTCCAGATTCCCCGTGGTGGCCTTGGAGGCATCCACCAGATCATCCAAAAGCTTCTTCAGCCGCCCGGACTGGCGCAGCAGCACCTCAGAATACTCCCGAATCTGCTCCTCTTGCTCTGCCAGATTTCCGGCTGCCGCACTGCCCAGAAGGTCCGCATAATTGATGATGG
The DNA here is from genome assembly GCA_029055435.1 of Acetatifactor sp. Classification (GTDB taxonomy): domain Bacteria; phylum Bacillota; class Clostridia; order Lachnospirales; family Lachnospiraceae; genus Acetatifactor. The sequence continues at coordinate 4,895 of JAIDDH010000108.1, read as the reverse complement.
AAGTCAGCGGTGTCTTCAGATCATGGGACACATTGGTGATCAGCTCCGTCTTTAAGCGCTCGCTCTGCAGACGCTGCTCCACCGCCCGGGATATCCCGTCATTGATCCGATTCAGATTTTCCCCGTGCTCCTTAAAACCTAAAAGCAGAAACTGCGTGTTCAGCTTCCCCGACAGATTTCCCTCCGCCAGATCTCTGCTCCCTTTCTGCAGCTTTTGGAAAGCCAGAGCACAATACAGAATCACCGGAACCAGAAACAGCTTCTCAAACACCCAGCAGGCAAGCAGCTCTCTCCGTCCCCACAGCAAAATCCCCACGAGCTCGCAGAGGAGAATGAATACCAGAAGCCCCGCCACATTCAGGATATCGGGAAGCTTTGTCAAAAGCCTGGACAGTGCATATACCAGCTTCCTTGACACTTGAAACAGGAATCGGCAAACCGCATAAATCAGACTGTGCTTCCACCACTTACCCAGCTTCATGCGCAGGGCAAACTCCCGCAGGTAAATTGTACACCAGATGACCTCAAAGACACCTCCCAGAGCCAACACACCGAGCCAGAGCAAATAGCTCCCTTCTACCTCATTACACGCCATGATTGTCGCCACCATTATGAACAAAGCGCCCGCACCGAAGAAGACAGTAAGGATATCCAGATAAATGCTGGTGAGCACACTGGGCGTGATGCCCTCATGCCCCTTTCTGTGCCCTGCACTGCACATCAGCCAGATAAAGCTGATGAGGAACAGCAGAACTCCCACCAGAATACCGGCAGGCCAGACATTCCGGTTCTGATACAGCGGGTTTATCATCTGATAAAGACTCTTAATGTTATCATCCTTCTCAAAAGAGGTGTCCACCCGAACAGTGAGCTTATATAAAACACTCCGATAAAAAGAATCCTGGTATTCCAGGACATTTTCGCCGCTATCCTTCAGATTGCCCCAGCAGATATGACCATCCGACTGCCTGACGATAGAAAAGCTCACATTATTATACTCCGACTCATACCTAAAGGCTCGCTCCATCTCCGCCAGTGTGGGAAAGCTCGCCTCGTCGCGGCAGATATACTGAAAGTGTTGATACACCCTGCCTCGCAGCATATCTTTCATACATTCCTCATAGGGCTGCGTGTACGCTCCCACCTCCCACAGTTCCACAGTGACCACACCGCACACACAACTCGCCAGAAAACTGATTCCCAGCACAAAAAACAGAATCACTTTGAATATTATACTCTCTGTTATTTTTCCTCTCTTCATTTCTCTTCGGCCCTCCCATCAGTGAAGAACTTCATTCCTTATGTCCTTTTCACATTTATACCCCTGTCCCCAGACCACTTTAATATACCTTGGCTCCGCGGGATTGATCTCCAGCTTCTCCCGCAGATGTCTGATATGTACCGCCACCGTATTCTCACTGCCGTATGGCAGATCCTTCCATATGCGCTGATAAATTTCCCCGGGGGAAAACACCTGCCCGGGACTTTGCATCAGCAGCTTCAGGATATCATACTCCGTGGGAGTCAATGCCACCGGCTCCCCGTCCAGTGTCACCTTCTTCTCCAGATCATCCATCTCAATGCCGCCCACCCGCATCACCTCAGGCCGTATATTACCGCCGCCAAGCTGCATGTAACGGCGAAGCTGAGACTTGACTCTGGCCGCCACCTCCACCGGATTAAAAGGCTTGGTGATATAATCGTCCGCCCCCACGGTGAGCCCCAGCACCTTGTCGGAATCCTGACTTTTGGCCGTCAGCAGTATGACAGGCACATTACAGTGCTCGCGAATTCTGACCATGGCAGAAATGCCGTCCAGCTTGGGCATCATAATATCCAGAAGTACCAGATGAATCTCCTGCGTCGAGACAATCCGCAGGGCCTCCTCACCGTCAAAAGCCTCGAACAACCGGTAATTCTCGTCATGGAGATAAATTTTCAGTGCGTTTACGATGTCTCTCTCATCATCACAGATCAGTATATTGTACATAGCCGCCTCCTCATTGTGCTTTTATTGTATCAGATGCCCTATTAACAAAAAATATGGGAATCCTTTAAGATTTCATTAAGACGCTTGCAGGGGAAAATTTTTTGTAACAAAATGGTTTCCAAACGGATATATAGTCAGAAAGGAGGAGTCAGATGGAAGAAATCTACAGACAGAATGCCAGAATTGTATACCACTATCTCTACGCCCTGTGCAAAGATAAAGAACTGGCGGAGGATCTGACACAGGACACCTTCCTGCGGGCCTTTCAGGCAATCGATAACTTTGACGGTTCCTGCAAGCTCTCCACCTGGCTCTGCCAGATCGGAAAGCATCTGCTCTATCAGGCCTGGGAAAAACAAAAACGGGAAATCCCCACGGACTGGGACAATCCGCCCCCAAATGAAACTCCGGCTGCCCACAGGGACTCGGCAGGAGAAGCCATCGCCAAAGTAGAGCTTGCGGAGATACTGGAGGAACTGAACTCCCTGCCGCCCGCCATGCGCGAGGTCATCTGCCTGCGGGCCATCAACGGCCTGTCCTACCGGGAAATCGGACAAATGCTTGGAAAGAGCGAAAACTGGGCAAGAATCAATTTTTATCGCGGAAAAGAACTATTATTAAAGAAACATTGTTAAAAAAGAGGCTCATCGCCTCGGAACGGAGGACATATGACGAACCAAAACCATGATAATTATGATAACAATTACAATTGTAATATCGTCAGGGACCTGCTGCCCCTGTATCTGGAAGAACTGTGCTCGGAGGACTCCCGAAGCTATGTGGAAGCACATCTGGCTCAATGCGAAGCCTGCCGGGACTCCTGCGCACTTCTGAAACGCACCGACCTGACCGCAGACGCCGCCGAAGCCCGGGAAATCAATGCGTTCAAAAAGCTTAAGACCTTTTTTACGGTACAGATGTCGATCAGCTACCTCTTGTTTCTGGCCGTCTTAAGTATCGGCGTATTCACCCTGCTGCTCACCGTATCCGTAAACAACTTCTACTGGGGCTCTTATGCACTGCTGATGCCCCTGATGATGCTTGCCACCGATTTTGCCTTTCGCAGTAAGACAGATCCTTCCGCCCACAAAAATGGAAAAGCGCTGCTTATCCCGCAGGGTCTTCTGCTTCTGTTCAGTATTTTTATGATGTTTTATGTGATGCAGGCACTATACCGCGACCTGAACTCCACACCTCTGGGCGTCCCGCTCCACGAGACCGGCCCCATCCTGGCCGCAATATTCCAGACAGAGATAATCGTCTCTTTGGTAATTCTCGCTGTCTGTTTATACCAGATCATCCGAAAGAAACTACATTACGGCATGCTCCCCAACATCAGCATTCTGTGTATTTTCCTGAACCTGACTTATCTTTCCATGCTGTATCGGATGAGCAGCTTAGAAGTGCTCTTTCTGGAATTGCTCCGCAATACATTGCTATTATGCGGCATCTGTGCGCTTCTTTCTATAATTATGCGGATTGCCCGGCTCATCCGCCGGACAGAGCCTTCCGAAGCCCTATTCAAATGACCAAATGCCGGAATACTGGAATGCCGGAATACCAGAATCGGAAAACTACTTTTTCTCCTGCTTTCTGTTTCTCCTTTTCTCCGCACGCTCCTGCTCCAGCTTCTCCTGCAGCTCCCGCAGCGATTCGCCAAACCTCCCCGACATCATGGTGGGGTTTGCGCGAATCATATCCCGCTGGAAAAAGTCCCGCATGCCGCTCAGACGCTCCCTGTCTGCCAGATGCATGTGATATCGCTGCCGCAGCTCGGAAAGCTCCGCCTGCAGCTCCTCTTTGCGCTCTGCAAAGCCTGCCTGCAGCTCTTCCTTACGCTCTGTAAAGCCTGCCTGCAGCTCTTCCCTGCGCTTAGATAGATCATCATTGAGCAGCGCGACAATAACATCCACACGCTTCTGCACACGAGCCATCTCCTCCCGCGCCTTCTCCAGTCTGTCCAGAACATCCCGCAAATCCAGCGCCGCCTTGAAGGAGAGCGCAAAATCCGCACCGATTGCCGCTGTCAGCACCAGCGTGACCACAGTCAGGACACCACCCGGAATAGCGGCAACAGCCTGCGCGATGGGCCGGTGTATCACCCCTGTCATGAAAATAGTCAGAAATCCCCACGCCAGCGAGCTCCCCAGACAGATATGCCCCTGAAAATTAAACTTATTGCGCGAGTAATCCCAATACCGGATTTTAAACAATGCCTCCATGGTGACCCCGGTCACATACTCCAGCACCGTGGCCCCAAGACAGCCCGCAATATAAGTTAAAACAAGATTCTGCGGAAACGCCGCCTCCTGAAACGGCCTCGACACCACCAGCATCATAATCGCGCCGCTGCCGTACAGAGGCAGAAAAGGCCCCCGCATAAATCCTCTGTTCACCGGATGCCCCGTCTTGAGGAACACATAACCGGACTCAAAACACCAGCCGAAAAAGCAATATACATAAAAGAAAAAAAGCCATTGTATCATCTGCGTCATCTGTATACCGCCACCTCCACCGAAAGTTTTCCCTTCCTGGTATTATGAGGCTCCCCCACAATGCTGAATTTCCCATAGCCCCGGGCGTTCACCGTCTCCCCCGCCTTAAGCTGTCTCGAATTATTCTCGCAGAGCCGCCCGTCCACATACACCTTCTGCGCCCGGAACAGCTCCAGGCAGGCCTCTCTAGACTTATGATAAACCTTGGCAATCACCGCATCCACCCGCAGAGAGGCAACCTGCACCGCAAGCAGCTCCGGCTCCTCCTCCGGGACCTCGGCCGCAGCCTCCACCCGCTCACATTTCACATGCGTATGCTTTACCTGAGAGAGCTCCTCGCACAAAAACTCCGCCACGGATTCCAGACAGAACAGATAAGCCTCCTTATCCCCCACCCGGATATCTCCGAT
>JAIDDH010000107.1 GCA_029055435.1 Acetatifactor sp. | reverse complement strand
ATGGTGATTGTTCCCGCGGTTCTGTCATAATCACAGATGGTCAGAGGAATACGCTCTCCCTCCTCATCCATCCTCACGATGACAAACTGTCCCGGCTGACAGGACTTTGCCACACGTTTTGCCTCCACATCCATCAGGTAGATGTTGGCGGCCAGCTCCTGTTTCTTCAAAATCTTGTACATATGCTCACCTCTCTATAAATTTATTGTAGTCCACTCTACAGCTCACTCAATTGATAGCCTCCGTCCTCTATCTGCAATCTATAAAAATACCCGGAATACGCATTGACCGCATAATAGTTACCTGTTCTCGCCGCAACGCCCTGGGCATCCACAAACACCTCTGCCACCACATAAAAAGCATTGATATCATTGATGTCTATCACATAGAGGTACTGATACTGATAACAGGCCTCCGAGTCTTCGAAGTGTCCAGAATCATCCCGAATCTTGCCTGTGTCCAGAGCGTGCTTTCTCACCTTGTCCACTGCCTTCTCCGGAGTCACGTCTGTGTCCAGTTCAAATGTAAACACCCGCTCCACCACCACACTGCTGCGCCCGGTCTCCAGTCTGGCAAACTGAAAGGTACTCACGCCAAGAGGCATGGGGATAGGTTCCGTATACTGCGCAGAATCCATGGTAGGCACTGTCCCGTCCGTGGTATAATAGACATCCTCCGTGTCGTTCACCACTGTGATGAGCACCGGTGTGTCATATACTCCGCCGTCCACATTGAGAAGCGGAGGCTCCAGTTCTTCCACATGAATGTGATACGTTGCGTCTGCAACTTCGCTGACCACACCATTCTCATTCACAAAAATCGCCTGTACCTTATAATCCCCGTTCTCCAGCAAAATAGGAGTCGTATAATGCTCATCTCTCTCATCCGGCACGCTTCCGTCCAGGGTGTAATAGATATTTCCCTTCCCTGTCACAGTGATCTTTAAAGCCTTCACCTCATCATAATCTCCCGCCGGCACACTGAACTGCGGCATCTGTGCCAGATAACTCTGATAAGTAGTCCTGATTGATTCGCTCTCGCAGGTCAACAGCATATCGTTGATAGTCTGATAGTCCTCTTTCGCCCGATAAAGGGCAATAAGCTTGCCGTAAGCGCTCGAGAGCTGCTCAGCGTCCGTTTTGGGATCCTCCACGATACGCTGCAGCCAGAATTCATATTCCGTCTTGTCATTTTTCAAAAAGTAGACATCCGCCAGCTCCAGCATCAAATCCACGTTCAACCGGTCAAGCTCCATAGCGCGATTATAATATCGAATCGCCCTCTCATACTGCCCCGCCACTGTAGCCTTTCGTGCGCGCTCCGCCTGATAATCCGACGAATAATACTGGAATATCCTGACTCCGCCCGCAATCAACAGAAGCACCAGCAGCCCCATGCCGACCCATCCCGCCAGAGGCCGCAACCTCCCGCTCAGGGAGCCCTGTTTTGCTCCTGCATCCGCCTCTTTGTCCTTCCTTTCAGATGGTTCTTGCTGCCCCACATCATCCAGAATATGCCCCAGACTCTGTTCTATATTGCGCTCCAGCTCCGGTTCAAAATCCGGCACGATATGGATATCTTCGCCACAATTTTCACAATAGAGACGGCCTTCCTTCATCTCTGCCCCGCAATTTGGACATTTCATAAATTGTATCCTCTCTAATTTGCAGGCTTATTGCTGTAATGCAACAGACTCCACACAATTGTTCATCAGCATGGCAATGGTCATAGGCCCCACGCCCCCCGGCACCGGAGTGATGGCGCTGCAGATAGGCTCTACGCTCTCAAAATCCACATCTCCGCAGAGCTTATTGTTTTCGTTGCGGTGAATGCCCACATCGATGACCACGGCCCCTTCTTTCACATAATCCGCCGTAATCATCTTCGGCTTACCCACTGCCGCCACCAAAATATCGGCGCGCTTTGTCACTTCCCGCAAATCCTTGGTCTTGCTGTGAGCCACGGTCACAGTACCATTCTCCCGAAGCAACAAGAGCGCCATGGGCTTGCCGACGATATTGCTGCGGCCTATCACAACGCATTCTTTTCCCGCAATCTCCACGCCGGAGCGCTTTAAAAGCTGAATGATTCCCGCAGGGGTGCAGGACACAAAGCCGGGCTTCCCGATACACAGCGCCCCCACATTCTGCGGATGGAAACCATCCACATCCTTTCTGGAATCGATGGCGTCCAGCACCTTCTCCTCGTCGATATGCCCGGGCAGGGGAAGCTGTACCAGAATACCGTTCACATCTTTTCTGCCATTCAATTCTGTAATCAGCTCTAACAGTTCGCTCTCCGTAGTCTCCTCGGGAAGCTCATATGCCAAAGAGCGGATGCCGATATACTCACATGCCTTTTTCTTATTTCCCACATACACGGTGGAGGCGGGGTCATTGCCCACCTGGATGACAGCCAGAGTCACCTCAACCCCCTCTGACTTCATCTTAGCCACCTTCTCCCGGCACTCATCCTTGATCTGTGCCGCAATCGCCTTGCCGTCAATCAATTTTGCCATATCTGTCTCTCCTATCTCTATGATTCCTAATATCCCGCCGTTAAAACAGGCCGGTAATCTTTCCCTCGTCGTCCACGTCTATCCGACAGGCCGCCGGCTCCTTGGGAAGCCCGGGCATGGTCATCACCGCCCCGGTCAGCACCACCACAAAGCCTGCGCCCGCAGACACATAGAGTTCTCTCACACTGATTTCAAAACCCACAGGACGTCCCAAAAGTGCCGGATCGTCCGACAGGGAATAGGGATTCTTTGCCATGCACACAGGGAAACTGCCATAACCGAGCTTCTCCAGATTCTTCATCTGCCGCAGCGCTGTCGGGGTAAAGGTCACACCTCCCGCACCGTAAATCTCGCCGGCAACCTTCTCGATCTTCTCCCTAAGACTCAGATCATTCTTATAGAGTACCCTGAAATGGCTCTCTTTCTGCTCCAGGGTCTCAAGTACCTTCTCTGCCAGCTCGATACCGCCCTCGCCGCCCTTCTCCCACACCCGGGACAGGGCAAAAGCACAGCCTCTGGACTCGCAGAATTGTCTCACAAACTCCAGTTCCTTCTCTGTGTCGGACACAAATGCATTCAGGGTGACCACCACAGGAACGCCATATCTCTGCAGATTCTCCATATGCTTTTCCAGATTGACAATACCCTTGTGCAGAGCCTCCAGATTCTCCTGATTCAAATCGGCCTTCGCCACGCCTCCATTGTACTTCAGAGCGCGCACCGTAGCCACAAGAACCGCCGCATCCGGCTTCAGGCCTGCCATATTACATTTGATATCAAAAAATTTCTCTGCGCCCAAATCCGCGCCGAACCCTGCCTCCGTGATACAGTAATCCGCCATCTTCAGAGCTGCTCTGGTAGCGCGCACAGAATTACAGCCATGAGCGATATTGGCAAAAGGACCGCCGTGTACCAGTGCAGGCGTATGTTCCAAAGTCTGAATCAGATTGGGCTTCATAGCGTCCTTCAAAAGCGCCGCCATGGCGCCCACTGCCTGCAGATCTCCCGCAGTGACAGGCTCTCCGGCATAATTATAGGCTACCACTACTTTTGACAGACGCTCCTTCAAATCCTTTATATCTGCGGCCAGACAGAGGATTGCCATGATTTCGCTGGCCACAGTAATCACAAAGTGGTCTTCTCTGACAAATCCGTCATTTTTGCCGCCCATCCCCACCACGATATTTCGCAGCGCCCGGTCGTTCATATCCTCGCAACGCTTCCACACGATCTGCCTGGTATCAATCTCCAGCTCGTTGCCCTGTTGGATATGATCTGTCTATTATACAAATCTGACGCTGCCGACGACAAGTCGAGTGTAGAT
>JAIDDH010000106.1 GCA_029055435.1 Acetatifactor sp. | reverse complement strand
CAATAATTTTATTGATATTCACAATCCAAAAAATAATACATACGATAAGCCGATATTGAATAACATCATCTTTTAAAATTGTTATTAACCAATCTTCATTTTTTTCTTTTTGATACACTCTTCATCTCCTTAATTATATCCATCTAATAAAGAATCTTCTATAAAATACCTTTTATGGAATTACACATTGGAATTTGCATGGTCATACAATGTAGACCTCCACCGCCTAATAAGATTTCGCGTACATTTAACTGTATTACTGTACGCCCCGTAAACACTTCTTTAAATTGAGTTAATGCAACTTCATCTTCTGCACAATTAAATCCTGGCACAATCACTCCCCCATTTACAAAATAAAAATTTAAGTAACTAGCGGGTAATCTATCTCCTTTTATCCTCGGTAACGCGTACTCCGATAATTCAATTCCATCTGCCTCCTCCCCAGTAATAAATAATGGTTCTGGCAACTTTAATTTTCTTACTTTAATTGAACGTCCTTTAGCATCAACGCTCTTTGACAATATTTCATATGCATTATGTGATATTTCATATTGAGGATCGTTAACATTATCTGTCCACGCTAAAAAGACTTCTCCAGGTCTGATAAACGAACACATATTATCAACATGTCCATTATTCTCTTCAAGGTATAGTCCTTTTTCTAACCAAATAATTTTTTTAATTCCCAAATAATTATATAACATCTGTTCCATTTCTGTTTGATTCATATTGGGATTTCTATTAGGGTTCAAAATACAGTCTTTTATTGCAATCAAAGTACCTTCACCATCAACCTGAATAGCCCCACCTTCTAGAGTGATTGATGCCTTATATCTATCTGCATGAAGCCATTCCAATACCTTTTGCGGTACAATATTATCTAACATCCATGGGAAATATGAACCACCATTTAGTCCACCCCAAGCATTAAATTCCCAATCGACTCCTCTCAGTTCTTTCCCGTCTGTAACAAATGCAGGTGCTGTGTCTCGTATCCATGCATCATCATATGAAATCTCAAAAACTGATACATTCTCCGGCAACATAGACCTCGCATTTAAAAATTCATCTCGTGTAACTCCAACAATAACTTTTTCAAACTTTGCAATAATACTAGCTAATTCTTTTATTACCCTCTGCACCGGACGCGCCCCGTCTCTCCATACATCTCTTCTTTCTGGCCATAAAATCAAAGTAGCTCTATGCTCTGAAAACTCTGCTGGCATATAGAATCCATCTTCGTATGGATTAGTTGTTAAAGTTCTCATTTTTATATCCATTCCTTTCGTCCTGTGCATTTTGTGTTATAGTAAACTGCAAAATAAGATATCGCAATACTATTTTTTTCAGAACACTATTCGATATTTTTTTCTATACCATGCTTTAACGTATGTCGCAGACTTTTAACTACAGATAAAATAATTTTCATCTCATAATCCGAACAATCACTCAATTCCTTCATAAGTACATTCTTCATTCCCGAATTATCTGTCACCTCTGGATAAAACACTTCGTAAAGTGGTAAATCCAACTCTCTCACTAACATACACAGCAACTCAAACTTCGGGTTTCCAGTATTCTTTTCAATATCCATAATCGTCCTTTTGCAGACTCCAAGCTTTTCGGCTAATGCCTCTTGAGATAAATTTTTGCTCTTTCTTGTTGCACGAACAACACTACCTAATGCACTCACTGACCGGTTCATTTTAATTCACCTCTTTTAAATTGTAAAACTCACTTTTTATACCGTCAATTTCACGCAATTTCACCAAAAAGCGAGTTTTTATTCACTGTTTTGGCAAATAAACATAATAATCTATATTCATTTAACTTTCCATACCATCCTATATAAAAATCCGGTCTATTTTGAAAGCAAGTTACTTCAAAACAGACTGGATTTTTCTGTGTCTATTTAATTGTTTAAATGTTCCTCAACCTTCCAGACTATCTCAATTCTATTCCTTGGATAGATAATAACCTTTTCAAGCAGATTTTCTTTCATATCCTCTGTCAGTTTTTTCTCTTCCAGAAGTGCCATTGCCTGATTCGCTTTTCGTTAGCGGATTTATCATGCCGTGCAATCCAACTTTTTGCATTTCCTCAATTGACCTCATTGTAAAGTTGATCCTGTTACTAATGGATAAAGGGGAATTTCTCTTTATGACCTTGCTTGACAGCTTATCATGATTTAGAAATATCTCTGCCTCTTTTTTGATAGACACAAGTACCGCCATACCGCTACAATTTTGGCTATGATTTCCTCGGTTTTGCCGCCAACGCTTACGGCCAAATCCTCACATTTCATGCTTTTAAGCTGTTCTATAGCTAAATGTACTTTCATGCTCTATACCTCATTTCCGGTAGCCAGCCCAGAACGCCAGCCGCCGTATTTTCCCTTACACCACCACAATCTTCTTGACTGTTACCAGACTATTCTTGTCAACAATCACTTTCTGCCATATTTCTTCCTGCACAGAATCTGGCATTGCTGCTATATAGTGTGGTGGCAGATAGGAAACTTCTTCTCTAATCGCTTCCTCATACTCATAACTCTTTTCAAAGTCGTTTATGAATTTTGCTTTTACCAAGACTACTCTTGCTTTGTTTTCCCCACTGGCCAACCCCACCAGTCCGTCTAAAAACTGAATCAGCTCTCTCCTTGTAAAGCTCATCTGCAAATCCTCCTTCTCCAAAATAAAAAAGGCCAAGGCAGATTAGCGATACGCAAACGGAATCTCCGTTTCAAGAGCCAATTTAGTCCTACCTAAATCTTTATCATTTTGTTTCATTTCGCATTTCATTAAAGCCATCGAATGACCACATCAGTAATCTAACATTATCTGACTTTTGTAATGTATGTTTTCGATTTTAATCAGTGCTGTCCTAATCTTGACCTAAAATGAGCTAAAAAAATAGGACTAAATCAGTGCAAACCCTTAATTTTATTGGGCTTCTCTTAATTTAGTCCTATTATACCATCAGTATAAATCAGGCTAATCACATCATACGCATCCATATTTTCTACATGAGACGAAAGCTCCGGACGCGCGTCATCATTCTGCTCCGTTTTTGCCTGATCGGTTGTTCCACGATATTCTGCCGGATACTTCTCCACAGTTTCAATAAAGAACACATCCCCACCTGTCACCTTCTGGGCCATTTCTGCGAGCAATTGTGCGTTGCCAGAAACATTACTTTCATCCATATTCATACTGGCAAAGGTAACCGCATCAATATTTTCATCAAAATCCATGTTCCCCACCCGTGAAAAATAGGCACCAATATATTACTTTCTGTTCCCACACGCTGTCACGCCAATCAGCAAAACAAAGGCAAGCATAACAGCAAATATTCTTTTGGTGAAATGGTATCCCTGAAACATTTTTCATGAGGGGTTTTTGAAAATTCAATGATCGCCATTTTATATCTCCTTAAAGACTCAGACCCATCTTTCTACATTCGATCTGGCATGATCCACCATACCACCCTGAATAGCAAGACCACCCGTTACAGTTGCGCCCTTGCAGACGTTCCGAATCCGGCTTTCCGTTCCGCTCAGGCCGCTGCCCTCATGCGTGCAGAACGGATGAATAACCTTACCATTCCAGTCGAAATTCTCCAAAAAAGTATATACTGCCATCGGCATATCGCCCCAATAGTTCGGATAACCCAGATAAATTTCATCATAATCATCCAAGCTGTCCGGCATGGAAACCAGCTCCGGTCTTGCCTTTACCTGCTGATCCTTTTTCGCCTGTGAGATGCAGGTATCATAATCCGCAGCGTAAGGAACCCTCTGCTCAATCTTAAATAGATCAGCCCCTGTTGCCTCTGCAATCATATTTGCCACTTTCTCCGTATTGCCTGTGGAAATGTAACGACGGCTCCCACTGAAATAATTCTCATCTGCCCTTGAATAAAACACTACTAACTTTGCCATTTTGTCTTCCTCCTTAAATTATCAGCGGACATTTGGAATCCGCTTTGCTAATTCTTTTTAATCATCTCCATAACTATACCCTCTTTCCTATTCCATAAACGATGCCTTTTTGCTTCATTCTTCCTGTCCTTATTATAAAAAAAGCCCACACCGGAATCAATTTGACTTTCGGAATGTTCTTATAAGAAAAACTGATATGGAAAAAGCCGCCCGGTAAAATATCAGGACGACCCTTTCCACTAAACGTATCTATTCAATATCTGACATTATCTTTTTCACAAAAGCAGAAATTTCCTCAAGATCCGCCGCATTCGGTCTGTTTTTATGGATTTTACCAAACTGCCCCCTGCAGTGAAATTCCTCTTGCGCTACGGCCACCCCCACAGTATCTGCCACTTTGGAAACAGGTTTCTTCATAGATTTCATCATAGCAGATGTGCCAAAACAAATGATTTTACCTATTTTGTCCTTGTTCTCGACAATGAATTTTTTCACGGCTTCATCCACATCGAAAGCATAATAGGAACAGCCAAGAAATAAGATATCGACCCTCTCGTCAAGCGGGACAGTGACGTCTTTCGCCTCCACGGGAACAATCTTTGCTACAGCATCCGCTAATTTTTTTGTATTACCCGAACGGGTGTAAAAACGAACGGCATATTTCATACAGCACCTCTTTCTCATGCCTTTTGGCATTTTTCTTCGATTTTTTTCTACGTTTGAGCCTTCAAGCAATTCTGATATCGCTCTCAAACCCTTGCTTTGATCTGTTTCTTATTTTCATACATGCGGACATCCGCCTGCTGGTATACGTCCATCAGCATTTCCTTCTCCTGAAGCTTGTCGTAGAGTGCATAACCACTAGCGATACTGATGCGGAAGGGCTGTCCCTCCACAGAGTTATAGTCGTCCATGCCCTTTTTAAAGCAGACAATTGCCTTTTCGCAGCGGCCGGCCACATCCTCTCCGCTTATGATGCATGCGAACTCATCGCCGCCAATTCTGTAGCAGATGCCCTCCACAGATTCCACCGCAGTTTTTATGATCTCCGCACTGCACACCAGCAGCTGATCACCCTTCTGATGGCCCTGATTGTCGTTTATCAGCTTCAGGTCGTTTACATCGAACATGATAATAGCGATTCCGGGGAGCTGCTTCTTTTCTTTCTCCAGTTCCACCAGCCGCTCTTGAAAAGCCGTCCGGTTTCCGATGCCTGTCAGGCCGTCCCGGTAGGCAAGCTGGCTGACAAACTCCGACTGCACCCCAAGCTTTACCGCATTTATCATTTTCTCCAGACTGGAGCTCCCATAACACAATATGAAGATCAGCAGGCCGATGCGCACAAACATAGCGTTGTCGTTGATGCTGCCCCGATAATATCTTAAAATATCTATCACTGCAGCAAAACCAAGCCCCATGAATCCGATGGTGCGCAATACTTTATAAATGTTCCTTATCTTGCTTTTTCCCTTCCGAAACGTGTTTTTCAGGATAGAATACACCAGTAGAGATGCCGAAACTGCCGTCATAACGCTGGAAAAAGTCAGGGTCTCGTGGTAGTCCATCACCCCTGTGAAATGTAGGGCAGTACAAATGACAAACTCCGCCGCGGACAGTCCGCAGATAACCGGGACAACCACCCTCCTTTTAAAGCCGAAAGCCGCATCCAGATAAAGCACCAGCGGAATAGGGATCATAATCAGGGCGCAACAAGACAAAAGCTGAACAAGTCTGCTGTCGTCCGTGTAAAACTGCAGCAGATTGGTCTCCGCCAGACACCAGAGCGCAATGCTTATGGCAAACAGACCAAGATAAAGCAACTCGTGATTTTTATGCATCTGCAGATTAGCCGGGATATCCGCCACAATCAGCAGCAGCCCAACAAACAATATGAGCAGGCAGGTAGAAACAGCCACCGTCTTATCGGTAAATGTGCTGACAATCTCCCCGGCTGCGGAACCCATGCGAAGATGGTCTATGCATGCCCGGTCGCCCTCATACACGGTATGAAAACGCACTTCCACAACTTTTCCGGCATCGCTTGAGTAAAGCGGAACATAATTCCACCTGTTTCCCAAAGATTTATTATAGACATTGCTCTCCCGACGCACCGGCTCATAGCGTAACTCTCCGTCCACATATACCTGATAATCAATGTTTTTTGTGCGGAAACACAGGGAAAGCCCTTCTTCCAAATCGTCGGGCAGCCTGTGATAGACGCTCTGTTCCTCATAGGGCATCACAGAGGGAATCTTATTCAAATGGCTGACATCTGCCGCGCTGCCGTCCTCCAGATACCACCCTTCGTCAAAAGCGATATTGCCTTCAGAAAGCAGCTCTGCCGGAGACTGCCCCCGGTTTGTCACCCCCACCCCTACGATCATAACCAGAAAAAATGCAATCATAACGGCATAAGCAATGTGGTAAATCCCGTTTTTCTTAATGTTTATGTTTTTTATCCCTGACCTGTTCATCTTTATTTCTCCGTTCCATCATTCGTCCAAATCTGCTTTTTCTCTGTCAGGTAAGTATATTTTATTCTAACATACTAATTTGATAAATACAATTTAAATGCCGCTTTACATAACATAAAGCGGCATTTGTATTCAAATTATCTTTTTATCAGGTCTGCATCATTTATTCATTGTTCCACAGCGAGAGCTGCCGCCCTATGCGCGAACAGCCGCAAACCCGCGCTCCAGATCGGCAATGATATCGTCAATATGCTCTGTGCCGATGGAGAGACGAATGGTATTGGGGCGGATTCCCTGATCGAGCAGCTCCTCCTCTGTCAACTGAGAGTGCGTGGTGGTGGCAGGATGAATCACCAGACTCTTTACATCCGCCACATTTGCCAACAGGGAGAAAATCTCCAGATTGTCAATGAATTTATGAGCTTCCGCCTGTCCTCCCTTGATCTCAAAGGTGAAAATCGAGGCTCCGCCATTGGGGAAATACTTTTCATATAACTGATGATCGGGATGATCCTGCAGAGAGGGATGATTTACATGCTCCACCTGAGGATGCTTTGCCAGGTACTCCACGACCTTTTTGGTGTTCTCAGCATGGCGCTCCAGACGCAGTGACAGCGTCTCCACTCCCTGCAAAAGCAGGAATGCGTTGAAGGGGGAGATAGCCGCCCCGGTATCCCGCAGCAAAATAGCTCTGATGTAGGTCACAAAAGCTGCCGGGCCTGCCGCATCCACGAAAGATACGCCGTGATAACTGGGATTCGCATCCGCAATGGCCGGATATTTCCCGCTGGCCTTCCAGTCAAACTTGCCGGAATCAACAATGATACCGCCCAGTGTAGTGCCATGGCCGCCGATAAACTTGGTGGCGGAATGTACCACGATGTCCGCCCCGTGCTCGATGGGACGAATCAGATAGGGAGTGCCGAAGGTATTGTCAATCACCAGAGGCAAACCGTGCCTGTGGGCAATCTCAGCGATGGCGTCGATGTCCGGAATATCGCTGTTGGGATTGCCCAAGGTCTCCAGATAGACGGCCTTGGTGTTATCCTGAATGGCATTTTCGAGCTCGTCCAGATTGTGGGCATCCACAAAGGTGGTCGTGATGCCGTAATGCGGGAGCGTGTGCTCCAGGAGATTATAGCTTCCGCCATAGATGGTCTTCTGTGCCACAATATGGCCTCCGTCCGCAGCCAGAGCCTCGATGGCGTATGTAATTGCCGCCGCACCAGATGCCAGCGCCAGCGCAGCCACACCGCCCTCCAGCGCAGCAATACGCTTCTCAAATACATCCTGCGTGGAATTGGTCAGGCGGCCGTAGATATTGCCCGCATCACTCAAATTAAAGCGAGCCGCCGCATGGGCCGAATTCCTGAACACATAGGACGTGGTCTGATAAATCGGCACCGCTCTTGCGTCCGTGGCCGGGTCCGGCTGCTCCTGTCCGACATGCAACTGTAAGGTTTCAAATTTGTATTCGCTCATAATTTTGTCCTCCTCTTATAACTGATAACGACATAATAACCCATAATCCCTACTTTGTCAATAGGAATTGTGGGTTATCCTTTCATTTTCGTTATCTCATCTAATAAAGCGGTTCAAACACAAAGGTCATATGGAACACCGCTGTATTCGTTCGCAGAAATCTGTTGAATTGATTTCCTGCATATCCTTCATAGGAAAACCTTGCTCTCGCAGCATCATCGCTTGAAAGATACTCATTCTCCTTGGAATAGTCCGCTTTCCCAAGCTCAAACTGATAAACATCGGTCTGATAGGCAAATCCCAAGGGAATCTTCAGCTCCTGAGATCTATATTTCATGTTCAGATTCAAATAAGAATCTTCAAATTCCCCGGCGAAATCTGAATTCATGCTATATTCCGTTATGGTAGCCCTGACGGGAACATTGCTGTTGTTGACAACCTCCCACTCCTCTGAGACTATATTGACATCATCATTTATAGGACTTGACAGAACCAGCAAATCAATATCCGTTGGAACCGTCACTTTGATGATAGGGGCTATATTCACGGAAATTCTCTTTGTTACCTTACTCTCATTCCCTGCCCTGTCCTCAGCAATTACAGTAAGTGTGTGTTCCTCATTCCCCTCAAATGACAGCTCAAATTTCTCACCGGAAACCTCAACCGGCTCGTCGGCATCAAGCTGATAAACAACGGAAACCACACCGCTGCCATCCTCCCCGTCATTTACCTCTGTCGTCAATACTGCCGGCGGTATCATTGAAATCATGTCGCCGTCATCATCGCCCATATCAATCTCCGGAACGGTCTTGTCTATCCACAGTCCCGATTCCTCCGCCATCATGACATTGCCTTCTGCATCTGTACATACCAATTTGACGGTTCCTTTTCCCTCTCTGTCCACGACAAAGAAGCCTCCGCCATCCTCCAGCTTGACATCTAAATGAACATTCGGCGTATCTTTCCAAATATAATAAGCCTCTTCCACATTATTGACATCCTTCGAAAGTTCAAAATATATGATGACATCGCCATTGGTCAGTCTGCAGGAATCCGCCTTCACAAAATCATTCTCGAACTCTACCTCAACTATGCGTACCCCGCCATCTATGTATACCTTATCTATACCATCCCCGCTCACAACTTCCACAGGAAGCGCATCCCCTCCACTTATATCTTCCGGCATCGTCGTGGAATCTGTCGCGGAATCCGTTGAAGCCTCCGAAGTTGAAGCCTCCGAAGTCGAAGCTTCCGGAGTCGAAACCTCTGAAGCCGACGCCGCCTGCCCATTTAACACCAGTACAAATACCAGCGCTGCCACAATATATTTTCTTCCGCTATATATCAATCGCCGCATACTTCTCCACTCCTTTCTGCCACTTAATTCTCCCCAAACTCTTTTCCGCTATATATTATAGCAGAAACCTGAAAAAGAATCAATGACACAGCCAATACCATGACAAATATCTGCAACGGAAACTTTCTGTAAATATCTGCCGGACAACACCACTGCACGAATGACAGGTTCCGTATAATATTCATCCCCGTTAAAAGGCCTTGCGGCATAACGATCTCCCGTCCAAGAGAAATAATCATGTCCCGCATCAGCATAATACCCGTATACAGCCAGCCAACCAGCATATCTAAAAAACACCAAAACATCACCCCGTCCGAACTGCAGGTAGCAGCATTTTTCAGACTGCAATATAAAGTCGTCAACCCCATGAGAAACAGACCGACCGCCAAAAGCATCCCGTACATCCCGACAATGAATTTCAGCGCAGCTATCTTAAATACTGCCGGTGGCAGCACCATCAGCATACTACACAATGCCATAAGTACAATAATCGCCCCATAACAGGTTACTGCCGTCAAAAATTTACCCCAAAAAATTTCTTTTCTGCCGAAAGGGGCATTGCATATAAACGCCATCGACCCGTTTTCATTCTCCTCACCAAGCAGCCTCGCCGGAAGAAGCGCAGCATAAAACAGCAGTGGAATATTGGCAACATAAAGCCATGTCATACAGTACTTCTGCGAATCCGGCATCAGCTTATTGCGCCAGAAACTGATTATGTCAAGGATAGCCGCCGGAAGAAACGACAGCTTTTTATACCATTGACTCAAATCAAGCTTCAATATACTGCACAAAATCACAAAAAGCACCATCCCCCCTGCGAAGACGGCCACAACTCTCAAAAAATTCCTTTTATAATCAATGAATTCCTCGCGCCACACGCTTATCATTCACTCCACCTCTCATATTTATGAAGAACCGCCTCTTCCCAAGACAGCTCCTCTACCAAATAGTCCTTACAGTGAAAGGCATACAACAACCGGGATAATTCCAGCATGTCCCCCCGATAGAGGAAACATACCCTACTCTTTAATACCCGAATATCATCAATCTTTTCTGATTTGCGGCAGACAGCGATAAACTGCAGGAAAAGTTTTGTCGCCTCTTTCCCGCCACGGCGCAGCCAGTCCTCCGTCATGACAGACACCATCCTGCCCGGCTGCTTCACATCCTTCACATGACCGGAAGCGACGCAATCGCCCTCCTGCAATAGTAGGTATTCGTCACAATAGTCGCTGATCTGCTCATATTCCTCACAGGCATAAATAACTGTCATTCCACGCCGGCGCATCGCATCAATAAGATCCAATAGCTCCAGATAGGTTTTCTCGTCCAGCCCATGATACATTTCATCTAAAATCAGCAGCTGAGGGCGCACCACCATCCCATTTATAATAGCTACGCATTTTCTATCCCTGTCCGAAAGCGCCAGAAGCTCAGCATCCATGTCGATGTGGAACATTTCACACACTTCCTCCGCATCTTCCATGGTACCTGTGCCATGCCAGCGCATTGTTCTCTCCAATAACCTTTTTACGGTTTTTCTTTCATAATATATAATATCATCCGGAACAAACGCAATCTCTTTCCAGTTTTCCGGTCCAAGCGTATAAATATCATTCCCTTTGTAAAGCACCGCCCCTGAATCTGCCCGCTTGCGACCCGTGATCGTTTCAAGCAACGGAGTCTTCCCTGCGCATTTCCCTCCCAAAACTGCCAGCGCAGAGCCTTTTCCCAGAGAAAACGAAATGCCGTTCAACTGATATTCCCCATAATATATTTTTGTTAGTTCCTGAACTTCAAGCACATTCATGGTCATGACATTTTTCATCCTATTTCTTATTTGTATCGTCAGCCCGGGGCAAAACCTTTACCCCTGACGAATAAAATTGCCTCCATAATAAAATTTTTTTGTGTTTAGGTCTAAAGAGGAAAAATTTTCTGCCGATATAATTTGCAAGTGGTAACTTAGTTTATCATATGCCAATTCAGATGTCGAAAACAAGGATAAAGGAGGTTCAAACGTGGCAAGGTTAAAAAACACAGATAATGCGCCGCGGCAGAATGCTGCTGCTTCCGGCAAGAATAATTCGCTGATAATCATGTGTGTCATTATTTGTGTCATTCTTTTTATCATCGTCGTGTCTGCAGTTATTATGTTTTCCGCTTCATCAGGCTCAAAACAAGTGGAGAAAAATCAGAAGCGGGATGTTGTAGTCACACCTGATAATGTGGAGGAGATTCTGGAGCAGATGAAGGAGACTAATCCCGACACCAGCTATACCGCTTCCATGAATGTGGATTGGTATTTTGCGGATTCAGCCACTCCATCAGACAATTCCTATGTGGAAAACGCTCCGGAAAACAGCCGAACCGTATACTTTGATATCCTGTTAGTCGGCACAAATGAGATGGTGTATACCTCACCGTATATCCCTGTAGGTTCCAGATTGGAAAGCATTGCACTGCAATCCGATTTGAAAGCCGGAGATTATGAGGCGGTATGCCTGTATCATTTGGTTGACGACGACAATCAGGAAGTATCGACCGTGTCCGTAGCGGTGACACTTCACGTTCTGAATTAGCAATGATAAAAAACCCATTATTAACCTACTATTTCAAGGAGGAAAAAGTATGAAACTACAAAAAGTTATGGCTGGTACTTTAGCAATGGCGTTGGTTCTCACAGCAAACGGAATGCCCGTTTCTGCTGCACAGGCCAACAAAACCGGCAATCTCACCGTTGAGGGCGACACTACATATGTAGATACCTCTTTTTACAAGGTGACGT
>JAIDDH010000105.1 GCA_029055435.1 Acetatifactor sp. | reverse complement strand
GATCAAATTCCTGAGGGAGCGGGAGATTGTGCATTTCCAGCGCTTTGGTGAAGCCCTGCGCATCACGCAGGATAAACTGAATGCAAAGAACTTCTACGCGTTCAATCCCGGGTTTGACTGTGATGGGAAAAAGGCGAATTAAGACCAATTAGCGAGTAACCGACAAGTAATCTGTTTTTAAAATCAGCACCACCGGCTGTGTCAGGCGGTGGCGCTGATTAATTTATTGTGATTTATGTACAACCATTTTCAGAACCAACAATACCGTTTCGTTTTCGCTGTGACGCAATCCTTTCAATTTTTTCTTTTACATAAGACAGTTCCTCCGGTGAGCAGAAATCAATACCCTGTTTATCCTTCTCTGCTAACAAAAGCTGCTGCAGAAGCTGTAACAAATGCGTAAGCTCAATATCCATTTTACGTATCATTTCTGCTTCCTCAGTACAGTCAATGACTGCATAAATCCGGTACTCTGTACTGGTCGGAATCAGATAGGCGTCAAACGTGCGTATGCCTGCCTGAGTCTGGCGGCGCATACGGATATGTGTTTTGCAAACCTCGTCCTCATCATCCGGCAAAAACAAAGTACACGGTTGTCCAGACAGTACTGATTCCTCCATGCCTGTAAGCGTTCGGAAAAATGCATTGGCATATTGGAACTTATTATCTTTATCCAAAACAACATAACCGCAGGGAGTATGTTCAAAAATTGCTGCCTGCATTTGCTCCGGTGTAATTGAATTCTCCAGTGTATCAATCGTCAGTATTTGGTCTGCCCGTATATCAGAAGAACTGTCATCCTTCAACTCACGGACAAGCAGCGACTGTTGGTTATCAGGACTTTTTCCATACGATTCCTCGGAAAAGTCTTCTATTGGAATCTTGGAAAACGCTTCGACAATGGCAGGGTCCAGTTGACTTCCACTGACACGATGCATCTCCTGTAGGGCTGTCTCATGCGGTAATGCCTTGCGATACGAACGGTCGGTTGTCATCGCGTCATAGGTATCTGCAACTGCCAGAATACGACTGCCAATGGACAGGTATTCCCCGGTAATTCCGTCAGGATAGCCGCGTCCGTCCAGCCGTTCATGATGATGCCGCACCATTTCGCAGATATCCTCAAGCTGTATAAAGCCATCCAGCATCTCACACGCAAATTCGGGATGAAGCTGAATCGTATGGAACTCATTGTCACTGAGACGTTCTGGTTTATTTATAATTTCCAGCGGAATTTTTACCTTTCCCAAATCATGCAGCAGCGCTGCTATGGATATATTAAATATTTCCGTCTCCGTCATATGCATATGTTGTGCAATCCGCGTTGCATAGGTGCAGACGTTTTTGGAATGGAGTGCCGTGTAGGTATCCTTTGCCTCTATAAGTTCAACCAAAGCACGAACTGCCTCCTCAACATCTTTCTGATATTGTGCGCGAACCAGCCGTTCCTCAGTACGGTTGACCATAATCTCCAACAGGTATTTTCTACCTGTCGCCTCATCCAAAAAAAGCGGAATGGCATAATCATCAATATAGCGGATGCTTCCGTCCGGCAAAATATCTTTGCGTTGCATAAATGCAGGCTTACCAGTCGCCAGCGCCTGTCTGACTGCACAGTAAGGACATGGTTTACCGGCATTTGAAATATTATAGCAAACCTCTCCGATAGTCTTATCCTTATCCAGCTTTCGCAATTTCAAAAAACTGTCATTTACATAATGAATCCGGTACTGGTCATCCATAATAATGTAAGCAATGGGAGTCTGTTCAATCAGTGTGTGTATTGAGGATTTGTCAACCTGAAAATTTGTTTCCGCCATAATCCCAATACCTCCTTTGTAAATCTTTTTCTCTTCGTATTGCTTCGTATTGATACTATTATATCTGAAAACTCTGCAATTGTATACATCCTTTAAATTCATGGATAAGCGTGCCCATTTTACGATACTTTTCAAATCTGCAATTTCGATACCGATATCGGAACCGAGGAGCTGGCGCATCTGGACATGGTCGCCGCCATTGTGCATCAACTGACCAGAAATCTCTCCATGGAAGAGATAGAGAAGAGCGGTTTCGACAAGTATTATGTGGATCACACGCTGGGCATATGGCCGCAGGAGGGGTTCCCTTTAACGCATAGCACTTATGACAATATCCTGCGACTGGTGAAGGATTGTTCCGACGTGTATGCTCCGATCAAATTCCTGAGGGAGCGGGAGATTGTGCATTTCCAGCGGTTTGGTGAAGCAAACCGGGAAGATTGTAGTAAAGATAGGATTTCTCTGTCATATTTTTGAGTTCTTCGTGGTTAATCTTTTTTGAATGATATTGAGAAATGCCTGCATTGGTTCAGACGGCTGCTTTGCATATACAATTCCATAAGGTATTTTATATCCCCATTCCATAGGAATAGTGACTATGGACGGGTGGACATCTTTCCAAATATCCAATGTTTCCATGATACATCCCATTTGCTCACATTCGTTGAATATACTCGTGTCATAAAAATGCAATATATTCAAAATGCTAATCTTGGGGTGTTTTGTTTCGATTTCATCACGCAATCTGTTCAGTACAGGAGAGTCGCCTCGTTTTACAAGCATAAGATTTTCTCCATCCAAATCGCTCCATTGCAATTTGTCCTTTTTAGCTAATCGATGTTTTCGTGGAACAGCAATACAACATTCCCCCTGCCTTAATTCAAGAATATTATATCTTTCTTTCCATGTGAGGGAATCACATGGTCCGACAAAACAATCTATTTCTTTGCCAAGTGTTTCTAACATTTTTTCCATACTTGCCGGGCTATCATCAAAAGGTACAATATGAATAGTTACAGGAAGCGTCCCGTCATCAATCTCCGACCACAAATCTACCAACATTTTGCATGGACGGAGAATAGACGTTCCAATACGGATTGCCTGTTTTTCATTCCTGGCAATCTGGCGGGTACGGGCTATCGCCTGTTCTGATAGTTTTATGATTTTTTTTGCGTCCTTGTAAAAGGAACGCCCGGCGGCGGTAAGCTGCGTTCCCTGACTGGTTCTTTCAATCAGCTTTACACCGACATTTGCTTCCAGCTTGTTAATCTGATTCATCACAGATGCAGCTGTGATATACAATTCTTTTGACGCCTTCAAAAAACTTCCCTGCTCTGCAACTGAAATAAATGTAATAAGTTCTCTGCTATACATAATATCATCCCGCTTTTAGATTTTCTAAAAGCCATTTTAACATTTTGGTATCTTCTATGTCAATTACCCCTACGTTAAAATAAACAGAGGCAGGTAATCATTGAAAAGGTGGTGGAAACAATGGCTAAAAATATTATGATTTTGAACGGAGCAGCCAGAAAAAACGGAAGCACTGCGAAGCTGATACAGTCATTCTCTAAGGGTGCCTGCAGTGTTGGACATCATATACAGGAATTTTATTTAGACCGCATGAATATCCATAGCTGCAAAGGCTGTCTAAAAGCCGGGTATGCGGAACTGGAATGTCTTGGTTATGGCAAATTTGCAAGAGAATGTGTACTTTTAATGACGGCTGACGGTTCTGACTATTCACAGGCTGTCACATGGTATCGTACTTATGAGCGTAATCTCGGTTGGAAAAACCGGGGCGAAGTGCTTGGAAAAAGCAAATTGGAAGCGGCATATCAACTTGGTGCTTCTTTATAAAAAATGGAAAGGAAAATTTGACAATGAAAAAAACAATTTTTGTACTTGGAGCAGGAAATGGTTGCGGAAACAGGGTAGCGGAGAAATTTGGAAAAAATGATTTCCGGGTGGTTTTAATGGCGAGAAATGCAGAACATCTTGCAGCGTATGAGGAAGAATTTAAGGAAAAAGGGATTGAAGTCTATACCAAAATAACAGACGCTTCCAAACCCGATTCCATTACCAAAGCTTTTGACGAGTTAAAAACACAGTTTGGTGTGCCGGATGTATTGTTCTACAATGTAGGCATTACAGCAGCGGACGCAGAAATCAAGGAGGCAAAAGACGTTGATCTGTTAATGAACCGTTATATGGTAGATGTTGCGGGCGCTTATCATGCAATCGGCCAGGTGATTGGAGATGAATTCAGCCAGAAAAACGGAACGGTTCTTGTAACGGGCGGCGGTCTTGCGATGTACCCTATGTATGAATATCTGCCGTTATCTATGGATAAAGCAGCTCTTAGGGCAATGTGTATCGCACTCCATGAGGAACTGAAAAAGCAGAATGTGTTTGTAGGGACAGTTACGGTTACAGGTGTAATCGCTCCCGGCGAAGCATGTGATCCGGTACTGTTGGCGGAAGATTTCTGGAAACTTTATATCGAAAGAAAGGAGTGCGAAATCGTACACTAATGGAAAAATCATTGACAAACGGGACACCGTGGAAAGGAATTTTATCCTTTATGTTCCCCGTATTTATGGGGTTGCTGCTTCAACAATTTTATAATACGGCGGACACAATCATTGTAGGTAATTTTGCCGGCGAAACTTCATTAGCCGCCGTTGGAGCCTGCGGTGTGCTGACATTGGTTTTCCTGGCACTGGCAAACGGTTTTTCTGCCGGGGCCTGTGTACTGATCGCGCAGCTTTTTGGTGCAGGGAAAGAACAGGAAATGCGCAAACAGGCGTTATCCTCTCTCCTTGTTATGATCGGTATGGGGATTGTGGCAACAGCGGTTGGTGTATTTATCAGCCGCTTTGCCTTGAAATACGTTCTGGCAACTCCGGAAAGCCTGTTATCTATGGCAGATACTTATTTCAAAATTTATGCAATGGGACTTCTGTTTCAGTTTGGTTATAACATTATCGCAGCTATTCTTCGTGGAATCGGAGATAGTAAAGCAACTCTGTATTTTCTTTTGGTTGCAAGTGTTATTAATATAGTGCTTGATATTGTACTTGTTTACAACTTCCGAATGGGTGTTGTCGGTGCCGCTGTTGCTACTGATATAGCACAAGCTGTTTCCTGCGCGGCGGGCTTTATCTATATGATTAAAAAGTACCCTTTGTTCCGCTTCAGATGGAAAGAATTAACTTTTGAATGGTCATTAGCAAAACAGACATTAAAAACAGGTTTTCCTATGGCATTGCAGCAGCTTATTGTGTCTTTTGGTTTTATTTTTATTCAACGGGCAGTTAATAGCTATGGCGAAGCCATGACAGCGTCTTTTTCCGTAGCTCAAAAAATAGAAACTTACATGACGCTCCCTGCCAATGCGTTAATGACAACACAGAGCACATATACCGGGCAGAATATTGGTGCAGGACAACTTGACAGGGTTATGATCGGCGCAAAGCATACGGTTATCATTTCCGAAATAATTTCTATTTGCATTTTATCAGTGATATTTGTCTTTGCAAAGCCCATTGTAGCTGCATTTGGATTGGGGGCAATAGCTGCAGATTATTGCGTTTCGCATGTCAGGTGTGTAGCAATTTGTTTAATTCCTTTTGCTTCCTATTTTCCGCTTTTAGGTTTATTTCAAGGAGCAAATAATGCACTTTATTCGACATTTGTTGCGACTAGCGCATTGGCAGTTCGTGTCATTTCAACTTATACCTTGCAGGAAATTCCTACAATCAGCTACCGTATGATTTGGTGGAATGCCTTGTTTGGGTGGGGATTAGGCTGTATTATCACATGGGTACATTTCTACAAAGGGAAATGGAAACCTCATATTAGTGACTAAGGACAATAACAACAAAATACACAGACGTAGATATTTAAAGCCGTCTGGAACCTGGATAGCGATAGCAGCCATTCAAAAACCGTGTTAGGTGTGGCTATAAATTCAATGGATAAGCACCAGGCAATCAAAGGCATTTGGATTGCAGACGGTAATGTTGAAATTACATGGAATATTTAATATCACATTTCCCGTTTCTGTGAAGCAAAACGGGAAAATTATATTACTCAGCTGAAAAATTGAAAATAAATATTGACAAATTTCAATGTATAAATATAATTATATATAGATTGATTTCAACGGGAGGCGGTAAAACTGGTTGACGAAAAAAAGATACCAACAGTTTTCAAGGCATTTTGTGATGAAAACCGTATTCAAATATTGAAACAGTTGCTTACTGGCGAGAAATGTGCCTGCGTATTGTTGGATAATCTCCATATTTCACAGCCAACACTGTCACATCATATGAAAATTCTCTGTGATTCAGGTATCGTGAATATGCGGAAAGAGGGAAAATGGGCGCATTATTCTATTTCCCCGGAGGGTACGGCATATGCAGTTGAATGCCTTCAGTACTTAACGACTACAGGCAATATCTCAAATGATAAACCGTGTTGTGATAAGTAAAATTATTTACTGTTCCGCACGGCTTATTAAAACACTATCATATCGATACATTTGAATGTTTATATGAGTGGGAGGCTCATTATGGAAACACTGAAAACAGGGTGGGATTTTTTTCAGAATGAAATTCTTGATATGCAATGGTTAAACCGTTTAATTGGTAGTCTGCTCGATATCTGTGGTTTAGATATCACCGGTAAAGTAGGCGCAAGCATACAATTTTTCATTTATGATACAATTAAAATCATGGTACTTTTAGGTGTTCTGATTTTACTTATTTCGTATATTCAGAGTTATTTCCCGCCGGAGAGGACTAAGAAAATTCTTGGAAGATTTCATGGGATCGGGGCAAACATTATAGCGGCTCTGCTTGGCACGGTAACGCCGTTTTGCTCCTGTTCATCAATCCCGCTGTTTATCGGTTTTACAAGTGCCGGATTACCATTGGGGGTGACTTTTTCCTTTTTGATTTCCTCCCCTATGGTTGACCTGGGTTCGCTGGTATTGCTGATGAGCATATTCGGGTGGAAAGTTGCGATAACCTATGTTGTACTTGGGCTTGCCATTGCCGTTGTGGGGGGCACTATAATTGAGAGATTACATTTGGATAATTATGTGGAGGAATTTATTCGAAGCGGAAATT
The DNA here is from genome assembly GCA_029055435.1 of Acetatifactor sp. Taxonomy (GTDB): domain Bacteria; phylum Bacillota; class Clostridia; order Lachnospirales; family Lachnospiraceae; genus Acetatifactor. Next base: position 12,606 of record JAIDDH010000105.1, on the reverse strand, counting down.
TCATCGATGTCGCACAAGAAGAGCTTCACTTCAGGGATCGCATGAAATACGCATGGGAACAGGTCGTATCCACGGCACAAAAGGTTGCGCCATATGTTTTGCTCGGTGTCGCTATCGGTGCATTTATCCATAACTGGATACCCGAAGAATTTATTGTAGGTGTTCTTGGAACAGGTAACCCTTTAGGTGTTATTATTGCTACGGCTGCAGGTGTTCCCATGTATGCGGATATATTCGGCACAATCCCGATTGCCGAAGCGCTTTTGGCAAAAGGTGCGAGGCTTGGAGTTGTCCTGTCCTTTATGATGGGTGTAACTACTTTATCCCTGCCGTCTGTAATTATGCTGCGCAAAGCTGTTAAGCCCAGACTGCTTGCAGTTTTTATGGCAATCTGTATTGTTGGTATTATTGTTGTCGGGTATTTCTTCAATGCAATTCAATTTTTACTTGTGTGAGTTGTTTTGAAGTAATAAAAATAAATAAATTAACATGGAGGTAATTTAATATGGCACAAAACGATATCAGTTGCATTAAAGTCTTAGGAGCAGGGTGCGCTTCCTGCCACGCACAATTTGAAAATGCAAAGGAAGCCGTTAAGAACATGGGGCTTTCGGTGGAAGTGGAATATGTGACGGATTTACAAAAAATTATGGAATATGGCGTAATGAGTATGCCCGCCCTTGTTGTAAATGAAAAAGTGGTTTCTATGGGTAAAGTACTGAAACCGGCAGACGTTGAAAAACTGTTGCGCAAATAAAATTAATTTATGCAAATGGATTTCAGCTTTTGAATCGTATTATTTGTGAAAGCTATAAACAGACTATCAAAAAATCGGTTTGGAGGAAATGAGCATGAAAAAAATATTAGCGGGTATTGCAACAATAGCATTGGTAATTTCAGTAAGCAGCACAACTGCATTTGCTGTCGGAGGCGGCCGTGGACGCAATTTTGTTGACAATGATAATGATGGGGTTTGTGATTATTGTAATACCTCCTGTCAATTTGTTGACAGCGATGGAGATGGTATTTGTGACAATTACAGCTCTGACGTCTGCGGAAAAGGTGCGGGAAACGGTTCCGGCCTCAGAAGAGGGCGTTGTGGCGGGCAAGGCAGACGTTGCAGATAATACTATGCCGAATAGCGATGTCAAGAAAGAATATATGCTGTTCCCGTTATAGTGTACTTGCCGCTTCTCATAAAATTTAGGGAGACTGTCAAAGGAGAAGGTTTATGTTAAAAACCGATAATTCTCCTATTCCCGATATTCAGATACAAAAAGACAAAATGCGGCTGACAGTAACCAATATCTACCCTGGCTTTCAGAAACAATCAGAACAGGAAGCCCAACAGGAAATCGGAGCAAGGCTCTATCAAATTTTTAAAAAATATAATGCGTCGTACATTTCAGGAGGTAGCTGCTAAATGTACGACGCATTATATAACGCATTATATGCAAGACAGTCAATCGAAAAAAAGGACAGTATATTGGTAGAAAGCCAGCTTGAATATTGCCGATATGAAACCCACGGGAAAGCCTGTATTGAATATACGGACAAAGGTTTTTCGGGCAGGGACACCAACAGACCGGACTTTGAAAAAATGATGAATGATATCCGCACAGGCAAAATAAAGCGTGTTATTGTATACAAGCTCGACCGTATCAGCCGTTCTATTCTGGACTTTGCAAACATGATGGAGATATTTCAGAAATATCATGTAGAGTTTGTTTCTTCCACGGAAAAGTTTGACACATCCACACCGATTGGCAGGGTTATGTTAAATATCTGTATCGTGTTTGCCCAACTGGAACGGGAAACAATACAGAAACGTGTGACGGATGCTTATTATGCAAGATGCAAGCGTGGATTTTACATGGGCGGGCGTATCCCCTACGGCTATCGTCTGACAAGCACAGTCATTGAAAATGTCCGTACTTCCATGTATGAGGAAGTCCCGGAGGAAAGCGAACAGTTAAAGCTGATTTACTCCATGTATGCGGACACGGACAATTCCCTCGGAGATATTGTGCAGTATCTGAATGAACACCGGATTAAGAATCTGCGTGGTGCAAACTGGAACACCGCCCGTATCAGTGAAATGCTCCGCAATCCCGTATATGTGGAAGCTGACATTGACGTGTACCAGTTCTTTCAAAGTCAAGGTACAAACATCTATAACCCGGCGAGTGATTTTACAGGCTACAACGCCTGTTATCTTTACAAGGGTACAGTTTCAACCACAAGAAAGCAATGCGATTTGTCCGACAAAGAAATCGTCCTCGCACCGCATAAGGGATTTATTCCCTCGCAAGTCTGGATTGCCTGCCGTGTACGGTGTCTGAACAACAGACAGTCCACAAAGACCTGTAAACCGAAAAATTCATGGCTTTCAGGCAAGGTAAAATGCGGCAACTGCGGTTACGCTCTGACGATCCGCAAGGCAAAGACAAAGTGGGGACGCTATTTTGTCTGCAGCCAGTCGGGAAAACACGGGAACTGTAAAGGGGCAGGATGTACCATTTATGCGGACGTATTAGAAGAATATATGCTTGGTGCAATTAAAGAAAGACTGTCGGAGTTTTCAGTTCTCGAAGAGGCAGCCTTCGGAGAAGGCTTGAGCTCCTGTGTAACCGACATTGGAGAAAATGGAATGCACGCATTCCAACAAAAGAATATGACTAAAAAAATCCGTCTGACACAGATTGAGGAAGAAATCGAAGAACTTCTATCCAAAGTGTCAGAGGCAAGCAGCGTTCTGATGAAGTACATAGACAGAAAGGTATCAGAACTGGATACAGAACGAAAAGCCTTGCAGGAAGAAATAGTTACGGCAAATGTCACAGACACAGAGGGCAGATTAAAGCAGATAACCAACCATGTAAAAGCATGGGAAACACTCTTGTTCGAGGACAGACAGGCAGTAGTTGACATGTTAATCAAAGTCATTCGGATTGCAGACGGTAATATTGAAATCACATGGAACATTTAATATCACACGTAATTAAAAAAAATTTGATGTATCTATTGTACAAGAACGAAAGTGCTGATATAATGAGAAAAGTCAGTGCGTACAGAGCACAGATAGATTAAGTATAATGATTTGGTGGAGAAATATTATGAGAAAAATTATTAAGAAATTGATACTTGTAAGCTTTAGCGTGTTGTTTTTATTCAAATTTGATGTGTTGATTCAGGCACAGGAATCCGTACCGGATGTAAGACCAACATATACTGTTTACGTGAACAGGACGCAAAACTGCGTTACGGTTATGGAGCAGAAAGACGATGGAACTTCTGTGCTTGCCAAGGTTATGGCTTGCTCCTGCGGAAAAGAGGGACATGAAACTCCTGAAGGAGTATTCGCCACATCTGATTATTACGAATGGCGTGCTATGGTAGACGGAACCTATGGAAAATATGCTGTAAGATTCAACAATAAGATATTATTTCATTCAGTTCCTTATCTAAAGCCTTCGGATGATACCTTGGAATGGGATCAATATAATCTTTTAGGACAGAATGCATCGCTTGGCTGTGTCCGTTTATCGGCGGTCGATGCAAAATGGATTTATGATAATTGCAAGGTTGGAACAACTGTTGAAGTGTATTCCGGAGATAACATCATAGGAGATGCTGTTAAACCGGAAACCGTGCAAATACCGGAAGATTCACCATATAAGAATTGGGATCCGACTAATGCCAATATTAACAATCCATGGCTTTTATCCGAATTTGATTATATTGCATATGCGGACCGATATGCAGATTTAAAAGAGGCATATGGCTATGATGAAACAGCTTTATATACCCATTATGTCACATTTGGAATAGCTGAAGGAAGAATAGCGAAGTGAGTGTGGTATTTTTAAAATACATTTTACTTCAATCTTCCCGTTTTGGTGAAGCGCTGCGCATCACGCAGGATAAGTTGAATGCGAAGAACTTCTATGCCTTCAACCCCGGTTTTGACAGATGTGAGAGTTAGACATCCCAATATAATATCCTCTTTGGAAAAGTTTTTGGCTGCCTGTATGAATAAGTACAGGCAGCTTTTTCATACCAATAATCAAAGCTTCCCGGGGAGCGGACAATGATTTCTGAGTGGATTGCCAGACTGGATGAATTGATATGGGGCCCCTGGCTTCTGATTTTCATGCTGGGGACGGGGGTATGGCTGATGCTGCGGCTGCATTTTCTGCCGGTGAGAAGGCTGAAATTTGCTCTGCGCTGTGTCCTTGGACTGGAGCCGGAGTATGGGAAGGACGGCCGCAGGAGAGAGCGCAGAGGGCGAAAAGGCCGCGGCGGAATGTCTCCGTTTGCTTCCCTGACCACGGAGCTTGCCGCCACCATAGGAACAGGGAATATAGTGGGGGTGGCCACCGCCATGGTGCTGGGAGGGCCGGGAGCTTTATTGTGGATGATGGCGGCCAGCGTTCTGGGGCTTGCCACTAAGCTGGTGGAGAGTTCGCTGGCAGTGAAGTATCACTCTTATAATGAGCTTGGCGAACGGGTGGGCGGGCCCATGTATATTTTGCAGAATGCACTGCCGCGCACCAGGGGACGGCACAGTGGGATGATAGGTCATTTTCTGGCGCTCAGCTATGCTTTCTTCGCAGTGGCAGCTTCCTTTGGCATGGGTAATATGACACAGTCCAACTCCATTGCTGAGGCCTGCCGGGTGACTTTTGATGCGCCGGTTGCCATGACGGGCCTGTCGCTTACCATCGCCACAATTCTCGTGGTGTTGGGAGGGCTTGGCTCTATCGCCAGGGTGACCCGGATTTTGGTTCCCTTTATGGGCGGTTTTTATATTCTTGGTACATTGGGTGTGATTGTTTGTAATATGGGGCGTATACCGCAGGGGCTCGGCGCAATTTTTATCATGGCATTTGCGCCGGAGGCGATGACGGGAGGATTCCTGGGCAATCTCACAGTGATGGCATCGTTATCTTTGTCGAAGTCTATCCGCCTTGGTGTGTCCCGCGGAGTTTTTTCCAATGAGGCCGGTCTGGGGGCGGCGGGTATCACCGCGGCAGCCACGGACACGGAAGACTATGTGCGTCAGGGCTACATCAGCATGACAGGGGTGTTTCTGGACACGATGATTATTTGTCTGCTCACGGGGCTTGCCTTTGTCACGTCGGGACTTCTGGGGACTACTGCACCCTCGGGAGAACTCTTAAACGGCACGGAGCTTACAATCGCAGTATTTACGGCAACCTACGGTGTCTGGGGGGCAAGGTTTGTGAGCATAAGCATTATCCTGTTTGCCTTCGCCACCATCGTGGCATGGGCCTATCAGGGGGAGAAGGCCTTTGAATTCCTGATAGGCGGGACGCGGTACAATGTCTGGTATCGTTTTGTCTATGTGCTGATTGTGTTTGTGGGGGCGGTGTGTTCGCTGGAGATTGTGTGGAATTTCTCGGATATCTGTAACGGGCTGATGGCCGTGCCGAATTTGATCGGGATTTTGGTACTCAGCCTGAAGCGGAATGGTATCTGCAGTGAAATTCGTCGGTATGACAGACAAAGTGGGATTGAAAGTTGATTTGTTTTTTGGTATGGTATGAGTATGCGTATTTCTGGTTAAAAAGCTGAAAGGAAGGATACTGATACCATGACAGAGACGATAGAAAACTTTCTGCGATATGTGCGCGTAGACACCCAATCTGCTGAGGAATCCGTCTCGATTCCCAGCACCGCAAAGCAGCACGATCTTGCCCAGATGCTGGTGCAGGAGCTCTCGAAGATGGGAGCACATGAGATTGTTTACGATAAGGAGCACTGCTATGTATATGCTACTGTTCCCGCGTCACCGGGGTATGAGGAGTGTCCGGTCTTGGGATTTGTGGCCCACATGGACACTTCCCCGGCGGTGACGGGGACGGGCGTGAACCCCCGCATTGTAGAGCGGTATGACGGCGGGGATATTGTGTTGAATGAAGAGTTGAATATTGTCATGAGGACGGAGGATTTCCCGGGACTGTCAAAATATGTGGGACAGGACTTGATTGTGACAGACGGAACCACGCTTCTGGGAGCGGACGACAAGGCCGGTGTGGCGGAGATCATGGCCATGGCGGACAAGCTGCTTCACCACCCTGAGATAATGCACGGAAAAATCAGGATAGGCTTTACCCCGGACGAGGAGGTGGGCTGCGGCGCTGACCACTTTAATGTGGAGCTTTTTGGAGCGAATTTTGCCTATACGGTGGACGGCGGCGCTCTGGGAGAACTGGAATATGAAAACTTTAACGCTGCAGGCGCAAAGCTTGTGGTGCATGGAAGGAGCGTACATCCCGGGGACGCCAAAGGGAAGATGAAAAATGCAATCCTCATGGCACAGGAGTTTCAGGGCTTGCTGCCTGTGTCGGAAAATCCCATGTACACGGAAGGATATGAGGGCTTTTTCCACCTGGACAGCATTCGCGGCAATGTGGAGGAGACCGTGGCGGACTATATTATCCGGGATCACGACAGAGCATTGTTTGAAAAGAAGAAAAAAGTCTTTCTGGACTGTGTGGACTTTATGAATCTGAAATATGGAGAGGGTACGGTCACTGTAGAATTAAAGGATTCTTACTACAATATGAAGGAGATTATCCTCCCTCATATGCATCTGATAGACAATGCCAGAGAGGTATTGGAGGAGCTTGGCATCGAGCCTAAAGTCATCCCCATCCGGGGCGGCACGGACGGCGCAAGACTCTCCTTTATGGGACTTCCCTGTCCCAATCTCTGTACGGGAGGAGAGAATTTCCACGGCAGGTATGAGTTTGCCTGTGTGCAGTCCATGGAGCAGGTGACGGAGCTGCTGGTGAGACTGGCGCAGCGGTATGGCAGGCGGGATAAAGCAGAAAAATAACAGAAGGATTTGAAAGATATGGATACAAATGTAGAATTGGACAAGATTGACATCACTGGAGAAGCTCCGTTAGAGGAACCGGCCAGACAGTATTATTTCATGGCGAAGGCCCGCAGACATCTGGAGGCACAGCGAGAGCGTCTGGGCCGCCCGCTGACCGCTGCGGTGACGACGTTCGGCTGTCAGATGAATGCCAGGGACTCCGAGAAGCTGGTAGGAATTCTGCGTCTTGTGGGATATGAGATGATTGAGGAGGAAGACGCGGATTTTGTGATTTTTAATACCTGCACGGTCAGGGACAATGCCAATCAGCGGGTATATGGCAGATTGGGCGAGCTGAAGGGGTATCGGCGCAAAAATCCCAATATGAAGATTGCGCTCTGCGGCTGTATGATGCAGGAGCCCTCTGTGGTGGAGAAGATTCGGGGCAGTTATCCTTTTGTGAATTTGCTTTTTGGCACTCATAACATATACAAATTTGCGGAACTTTTGTGTACAGTATTTGAGCAGAGCGATATGGTGGTGGATATCTGGGAGGATACCAATCGCATCGTGGAGGATTTGCCGGTGGAGAGGAAATATCCGTTTAAATCCGGCATTAATATCATGTTCGGCTGCAATAATTTCTGTAGTTACTGTATTGTACCCTATGTGCGCGGCAGGGAACGCAGCCGGGAGCCGAAGGATATTCTGCGTGAGATCGAAGCTCTGGTGGCGGACGGTGTGGTGGAAATCATGCTGCTCGGACAGAATGTAAACTCTTACGGGAAGAACCTGGACAATCCCATTACCTTTGCACAGCTTCTTCGGGAAGTGGAAAAAATTGAGGGTCTGCAGCGCATTCGGTTTATGACATCCCATCCCAAGGACTTGTCCGATGAGCTGATTCAGGTGATGAAGGAATCCCGAAAGATTTGCAGGCATCTGCATCTGCCGGTGCAGGCGGGCTCCACCAAAATCCTGAGCGCCATGAACAGGCGCTATACGAAAGAACAGTATCTGGCGCTGGCGGCAAAGATCCGGCGGGAGATACCGGATATTGCGCTGACCACAGATATCATTGTGGGATTTCCGGGGGAGACGGACGAGGATGTGGAGGAGACCATCGACATCATCAGACAGGTGCGATATGACAATGCATTCACATTTATTTATTCCAGACGGACGGGTACTCCTGCGGCGGCCATGGAACCGGTGCCGGAAGAACAGGTGAAGAGGAATTTTGACAAGGTACTAAAGACAGTGCAGACCGTGGCCAGAGAGCAGGTGGCACGTTATCAGGGACAGACTATGGAGGTTCTGGTGGAGGAAATCAACGAGAATGATGCAAGCCTTGTGACGGGACGTTTGTCCAACAATACATTGGTTCACTTCCCCGGGGACGCATCTTTGATCGGGCAGATTGTACCGGTATGTCTGGAGGAGTGCCACGGATTTTATTATATGGGACGTCAAGTATAGAAAAATAAGTATCAGGTGATTGCGAAACTCTGATTTTTGCCAAGTGTCATTGCGCAAATTGTATATTCCAACGCAGACACGCTTTCGCTCCCACCTCACCGTAGTGGTACATAAGACACCAAAGTACGGTGCCTAAGTACCAACGGTTCGCTAGGGTCTGCTTATGGAGTATACAATCTGCACAATTCGGATTGAAAAAATTAGAGTTTCGCAATCACCTGAAAATTAGTTATAGAAGAGGAGGAACAAAATATGAACACCGTTTTGGAAAACATCATAACCAGAAGAAGTATTAAAAAGTTTAAATCCGATATGGTGCCGGAGGAAAGCATCAGGAGGATTTGCGAGGCGGGTACCTATGCGGCCACCGGGATGGGAAAGCAGTCGCCGATTATTCTGGCGGTGACCAATCGGGAGCTTCGGGACAGGCTCTCCAGAATGAACGCGGCAGTTATGGGGAGAGAGGATTTCGATCCGTTTTACGGCGCGCCGGTGGTATTGGTAGTGTTGGCGGACAGAAATATCGGCACATATCTGTATGATGGGAGCCTTGTGATGGGGAATTTGATGCTGGCTGCCCATGCGGAGGGAATCGGAAGCTGCTGGATTCACCGGGCAAAGGAGGAATTTGATTCCGAGGAGGGAAGAGAAATCCTGAAGGCTCTGGGAATTGAGGGTGATTACGAAGGTATCGGCCATTGTGTGCTGGGTTATCCCGACTGCGAGGAACCGGTGGCGAAGGGGCGAAAAAGCGACTATGTGCATTATGTGAAATAATAATGCGCTGGCGCAGCGAGGCATAACAAGATTTACAAATACCATATTTTGTGGTATGATTTGGAATGGATTGGCAGTATTTGTAGAAATTTTACTTGAGAAGAACAGGAGTGTACAGACGTGCCGGAATTAACTCCCATGATGCAGCAATATATGGAGACCAAGAAGCAATGCCCTGACTGTATTTTATTTTATCGTCTGGGTGATTTTTATGAGATGTTTTTTGAGGATGCGGTGACGGTGTCCAAGGAGCTGGAGCTGACGCTGACGGGCAGAAGCTGCGGGCAGGAGGAGCGTGCGCCCATGTGCGGCGTGCCCTATCACGCGGTGGAGAGCTATCTGACAAAGCTGGTGGGAAAAGGCTATAAGGTGGCAATCTGTGAACAGCTGGAGGACCCGAAGCTGGCAAAGGGGCTGGTGAAGAGGGATATTGTCCGGATTGTTACTCCCGGCACTAATCTGAACATGCAGTCTCTGGAGGAGTCAAAGAATAATTATCTGCTGTGTGTCGCCTACACTTCCGACGGCATTGGTATCTCCGCGGCGGATGTGACTACTGGTGACTATTATGTGACCGAGGTGGAGGATTTAAAGAAGCTCACTGACGAATTGATGAAATATGAGCCGTCGGAGATTATCTGCAATGATGCTTTTCTGGTGAGCGGCATGGATATGGTGGATCTGCGGGAGCGGCTTCATATTTCTGTGAATGTGCTGGAGTCCCATCTGTTTGATGATGAGGGCTGCAGGCGGGAGCTGCTGAGACATTTTAAGGTGAATACTTTGATTGGGCTGGGGATTGAGGACTTTCCCATCGGACTGCTGGCGGCGGGAGCGCTGCTGCAGTATCTCTATGAGACACAGAAGACTAATCTGGAGCATTTTACTCATATTTATCCCTATCTCACCAGCAAATACATGCTTTTGGACAGTTCCACCAGACGCAATCTGGAACTGACGGAGACTCTTCGGGAGAAGCAAAAGCGCGGGTCCCTGCTCTGGGTGCTGGACAAGACGAAGACGGCCATGGGCGGCAGAACGCTGCGCAGTTATATCGAACAGCCTCTGATTGACAAGGCGGCCATAGAGCGGAGGCTGGACGCCATCGAGGAACTGAACGGGGATGTTTTTGCCAGAGATGAGATGAGGGAATATCTGAATCCGATTTATGATCTGGAGAGGCTTTTATCCAAAGTGACCTATAAGACTGCAAATCCCAGAGATTTGATCGCTTTCAGGAATTCTCTTGAGATGCTGCCCCATATCAGGACGGTGCTGCAGGGCTTTAAGGGGGCGGAATTGTCGCAGATTTATGAGGAGATTGACGAGCTGGGGGATATTTATCAGCTGATAGCCCAGTCCATCGAGGAGGAGCCGCCAATCACGATCCGCGAGGGCGGTATCATTAGGGACGGCTTCGACGAGACCATCGATATGCTGCGGAGCGCCAAGCGGGACGGCAAGCAGTGGCTGGCGGAGCTGGAGGAGCAGGACAGAGAGCGCACAGGTATCAAGAATCTGAAGATAAAATACAATAAGGTGTTTGGCTATTATTTCGAGGTGACCAAGTCCTATCAGAATCTGGTGCCGGAGGATTATATCAGAAAGCAGACCCTGGCCAATGCGGAGCGTTATACCACGCAGAGGCTGAAGGAGCTTGAGGACACGATTTTAAATGCAGAGGACAAGCTGCAGACTCTGGAATATGACCTGTTCTGCAGTGTGAGAGATTCCGTCTCCGGGCAGATCGAGCGGATTCAGAGAACCGCCAAGGCCATTGCCAGACTGGATGTGTTTTCATCGCTCTCCGTGGTGGCGGAGCGCAATCGTTATGTGCGCCCGAAGCTGAATGAGAAAGGGCTCATCGACATCCGGGAAGGACGGCATCCCGTGGTGGAGCAGATGATTTCCAATGATTTGTTTATTGCAAACGATACTTATCTGGACAATGGCAGTCATTGTATCAGCGTGATCACCGGACCGAATATGGCGGGAAAATCCACTTATATGCGGCAGTCTGCGCTGATTGTGCTGCTCGCCCAGATTGGCTGTTTTGTGCCGGCAAAGTCGGCCAATATCGGTATTGTGGACCGCATTTTTACCCGTGTGGGCGCGTCGGATGATCTGGCCAGCGGACAGTCTACTTTCATGGTGGAGATGAATGAGGTGGCCAATATTCTGCGGAATGCCACGGCCAACAGTCTGCTGATTCTGGACGAGATCGGACGGGGAACTTCCACTTTCGACGGACTTTCCATCGCGTGGGCGGTGATCGAGCACATCAGCAATCGGAAGCTCTTGGGGGCAAAGACCCTTTTTGCCACGCATTATCACGAGCTCACCGAGCTGGAGGGCAAGATGAGCAATGTGAATAATTATTGTATCGCCGTGAAGGAGTGCGGGGAGGATATTGTCTTTCTGCGCAAGATCATAAAGGGTGGAGCTGACAGAAGCTATGGCATTCAGGTGGCAAAGCTGGCCGGTGTGCCGGATATGGTCATCGACCGGGCGAAGGAGATTGCGGAGCAGCTCTCGGATAATGATATTACCGAGAAGGTGCAGAGTATCGCCGTGGACACCAAGGGTGACGGGAAAAAGAACGGCGGCAGACAGGCATCGCACTATGATGAGCTGGACATGGCGCAGATGAGTCTTTTTGACACGGTGACGGATGAGGATGTCATAAGGGAGCTGATGGAGGTGGAGGTGACGACTCTGACGCCATTAGATGCGCTGAACACTTTATACCGGCTGCAGAACAGGCTGAAAAACCGCTGGACGGCGGATTGATTTAAGAATGGAGGCAAAGGATGCCTGAAATACATTTGCTGGATTCGGAGACAATAGACAGAATCGCTGCGGGCGAGGTGGTGGAGCGGCCTTCCAGTGTTGTGAAGGAGCTTGTGGAGAATGCGGTGGACGCCGGCGCGACAGCCATCGCCGTGGAGATCAAGGATGGCGGCATCGAGTTTATCCGCGTCACGGACAATGGCTGCGGCATGGATGAGAATCAGGTGCGCAAGGCTTTCCTGCGCCATGCCACAAGCAAGATAAGGGATGCCGGAGACCTGATGAGGATATCCAGCCTGGGCTTTCGCGGGGAGGCTCTGTCCAGCATCGCCGCGGTGGCTAAGGTGGAGGTGATCACCAAGACAAGGGACAGTCTCACGGGCAGCCGCATTGTGCTGGAGGGCGCGGTGGAGAAGGAGTTTTCTCAGGTGGGAGCGCCGGAGGGAACTACTTTTTTGGTGCGGAATCTCTTTTTCAATACGCCGGCACGCAGGAAATTCTTGAAGCTGCCTGCCACGGAGGGCGGTTATATCGCGGATTTGATGGAGCATCTGGCGCTGTCGAGACCGGATATTTCATTTAAATTTCAGATTGGAAATCAGCTGCGCTTTCACACCACGGGAAACGGGGATCTGAAGGAAGTCATCTATCGTCTGTACGGGCGGGATAAGGCCAGTCTCTAATACACATCTCCGAGACCACGAGACGCTCAT
>JAIDDH010000104.1 GCA_029055435.1 Acetatifactor sp. | reverse complement strand
TCAAGACCGGATCCTGGGCCCGGTTCAGGGTATAAGTCTTTTATCTGATGGCGATTCCCTGTGCGGCTGCGGGGTATCAGAAGCTGCTTGCGGGCGGGCGCTGTTTTGAGGCGACGAAGAAGACGGCGCTTGTCACGGCGGTTCTCGCGGTCTTGATATTTTTCTGCAATGTAGGTGTGATAGACAACAGTATGAAGCTGGGCACACAGTCGGAGGAATATTATGAATACATTCACGAGTACAACAGCAATTTTATCAATTTCAGATATTAATTAAGAGTGGAAAAGAGGAGAAAACAGTGGAAGAAGCAAAGAAGATGAGACCCCGCGACTATATCAGAGTTCGGGGAGCCAGTGAACACAATCTTAAAAATATTGACGTGGATATCCCCCGGAATGAGCTGGTAGTTCTGACGGGAATGTCAGGTTCAGGAAAATCCTCTCTGGCCTTTGATACGATTTATGCGGAAGGGCAGCGGCGTTATATGGAGTCTCTGTCCTCTTATGCGAGACAGTTTCTGGGACAGATGGAGAAGCCCAATGTGGAGAAAATCGAGGGTCTGTCTCCCGCAATTTCTATTGACCAGAAATCTACGAATCGGAATCCCCGTTCCACTGTGGGAACAGTGACGGAAATCTACGATTATTTCCGTCTGCTCTATGCGCGCATCGGGATTCCCCATTGCCCTAAGTGCGGCAAGGAGATTGCAAAGCAGAGCGTGGATCAGATGGTGGATCAAATCATGGTGCTGGGGGAAGGCACCCGCATTCAGCTATTGGCGCCGGTGGTGCGCGGAAGAAAGGGTGAACATGAGAAGGTGCTGGATCGCGCAAGGCGCAGCGGCTATGTGCGCGTGCGCATCGACGGCAATCTCTATGAGCTCACGGAGGAAATTAAATTAGAAAAAAATATCAAGCACAATATTGAGATTGTGGTAGACCGTCTGGTAGTGAAGGAAGGAATCGAGCGCCGTCTGACAGATTCTGTGGAGAATGCACTGGGGCTGGCGGAAGGACTTCTGATTGTGGATGTGATAGACGGGGAGAGTCTGACCTTCAGCCAGAGTTTTTCTTGTCCGGACTGCGGCATCAGTATCAGCGAGGTGGAACCCAGAAGCTTTTCCTTCAACAATCCCTTCGGTGCGTGTCCGGAGTGTCTGGGTCTGGGATATAAGATGGAGTTTGATATTGATCTGATGATACCGGACAGGCGTCTGAGCATCAGGGAAGGGGCCATCGCGGTGACGGGCTGGCAGTCCTGTGCGGACAAGTCCAGCTTTACCAACGCCATATTGCAGGCGCTGTGCAGGGAGTATCATTTTGATTTGGAGACGCCTTTTCAGGATTACCCGGAGAAGGTTCAGAATGTGCTGATTCACGGCACAGGGGGAAAGGAAGTGGAGGTACACTATGTGGGACAGCGGGGTCGAGGTGTCTATCCGGTGGCCTTTGAGGGCCTGATCCACAATGTGGAACGCAGGTACAAGGAGACCTTTTCCGAGACCATGAAGCAGGAGTACGAGTCCTTCATGCGTATCACACCCTGCAGAGAATGTAAGGGTATGCGCCTGAAGAAAGAGTCTCTGGCGGTGACTGTGAGCGATAAGAATATCTATGAGATCACCTCTTTTCCGATCTGTGATCTGCATGCCTTTCTGGGTGAGATGCAGCTCACCGGACAGCAGCAGCTCATCGGCGCGCAGATTCTGAAGGAGATTCGGGCCAGAGTGCAGTTTCTGATGGATGTGGGTCTGGAGTATCTGACGCTGACTCGGGGCACGGCTAGTCTCTCCGGCGGCGAGGCGCAGCGTATTCGTCTGGCCACGCAGATCGGTTCCGGTCTGGTGGGAGTGTGCTATATTTTGGATGAGCCCAGCATCGGTCTGCATCAGAGGGATAATGACAAGCTGTTAAACACTCTAAAGAGCCTGCGCGATCTGGGCAATACCCTGATTGTGGTGGAACATGATGAGGATACCATGCTGGCGGCGGATTATGTGGTGGATATCGGTCCCGGAGCGGGCTCTCACGGCGGCGAGGTGGTGGCCTGCGGAACGGCGGAGGAGATCATGAAGGTGCCGGAGTCTGTCACTGGACAGTATCTGAGCGGAGCGCTGCGGATTCCGGTTCCCGCTGTCAGGAGAAAGCCTGCGGGATGGCTGAAGGTGGTGGGCGCTCAGGAGAATAATCTGAAGAATATCGATGTGGAATTCCCGCTGGGAGTCATGACTTGTGTGACAGGTGTCTCCGGTTCCGGGAAGAGCTCGCTGGTGAACGAGATTCTCTACAAACGGCTGGCCAGAGATCTGAACCGGGCCAGATGCATTCCCGGCAAGCACAAAGATATCGTCGGTCTGGAGCAGTTGGATAAGGTGATTGCCATCGACCAGTCGCCCATCGGGCGGACGCCCCGCTCCAATCCGGCCACCTACACGGGTGTGTTCGACCAGATTCGGGATTTGTTTGCCTCTACGGCAGACGCCAAAGCCAGAGGTTACGGCAAGGGACGCTTCAGCTTCAATGTGAAGGGTGGAAGATGTGAGGCCTGCGGCGGAGACGGTATTATTAAAATCGAGATGCACTTCCTGCCCGATGTGTATGTGCCCTGTGAAGTGTGCGGCGGCAAGCGCTACAATCGGGAGACTCTGGAAGTAAAATATAAAGGAAAAAGTATTTATGACGTGCTGGATATGACGGTGGAGGAGGCTATGCCCTTCTTTGAGCATCTGCCCTCCATACGCCGTAAAATAGAGACACTCTATGATGTGGGGCTTTCTTATGTGAAGCTGGGGCAGCCCTCCACCACGCTCTCCGGCGGTGAGGCGCAGCGCATCAAGCTGGCCACGGAGCTCTCCAAACGCAGCACGGGCAAGACGATTTATATTCTGGACGAGCCAACCACGGGCCTTCACTTTGCGGATGTACACAAGCTGGTGGAAATTCTGCACAGGCTCGCGGACGGCGGCAACACCGTGGTGGTGATCGAACATAATCTTGACGTGATTAAAACGGTGGATTATATTATTGATATAGGGCCTGAAGGCGGCGACAGGGGCGGAACGGTCATAGCAAAGGGAACTCCCGAGGAGATTGTGAAGAGCGAGCAGTCCTACACGGGAGTCTACGTCCGCAGAATGCTGGAGAAGGATAAGCAGGCCCGCGAATCTTAGGGACAGGAGTGAACACGGATGAAAACAGGAGTAAAAGATCAGAACTACAACATGGATAAAGCAGTCAATACTTTTGCGCTGGTGATTATCACGATCATCGATATGATCATGTTCGCAGGGTATATTGCAGATTATCGGAAAGGCAATATCGGTCTCTTGTTTGTGTCTGCTGTGATTGTGGCAGTTTTGGGCTCTTTGATTGCAAACTATGCTGTTTACTTCAGAAAGAAGGACAGCAGGGCCTTTAAAAATGTTTCCCTGACAGGATATATTATTGTGTATGCGCTATGTGTGTGGGGCGCAAAAAATGACATGGTTTATTGTATCGCGTTTCCAATCACCCTGTTGTTTATCCTGTATTTTGATTATGGTATGATCGTGCGGGGAGCCATTGCGTTTTCCGTGATTAATATAACAGACCTGATCTATGTTGTGCTGGTATTAAAACACCATCACTCCGGTGCACCCTTAGACAGCACTAGTCTTTTGATCCAGGCTGCGTGCATTCTTATGTATATGTATGTCATCTGTAATACCACCAAAATCTCCAATCGGAACAATGAATTGAAAATTGCGGGCGTCAAGGCTGAGCAGGAGAAAAATGCCTCGCTTTTGCGGGATGTTCTGCAGGTTGCCTCCGCGGTACGGGAGAATTCCCGGGAGGCTTCCAATTATATTCAGGAGCTGGGCAGAGATGTGGATCTGACTACCGAAGCAATGGGAGAGATTGCGGAGGGAAACAATAATAACGCTCAGAATATTGAGCGGCAGACGATTATGACGGGCAATATTCAGAGCATGATCGAGGAGACCAAGCAGATGTCCGACAACATGTTGAATCTGTCGGGACAATCGGCACAGGCTGTGCAAAGCGGCAGAGAGAGCGTTCAAAGCCTGGCGGAGAACTCCAAGAAATCTGCGGAGGCCAATCGACAGGTGGAGGCGGCTGTTCAGCATTTTATTCAGAATGTAGGCGAAGTGCAGGATATCGTGTCCCAGATATTTGCCATTTCGGATCAGACCGATCTGCTGGCACTGAACGCTTCCATTGAGAGCGCCAGAGCCGGAGAGGCAGGAAAAGGCTTCTCAGTGGTTGCCGAGGAGATTCGTAAGCTTGCTGAGGAGACCCGTGTGCTCACCGAGAAAATCGGGGAGATTGTGACTGAGCTGCAGAGCAATGCGGATGAGGCAATCGGAACTGTGAACAATGTATTGGAGGCTTCCGCTGTGGAGCATGAGCTGATTGAGAGTACACACAGTCATTTCCAGAAGATTGGCAGCAGCATGGATGGACTGAATGGGAATGTGCAGCAGATTTATGCGAAGATTGAGGAAATTATGGAGTCCAATAATACCATTGTGGACAGCATAGCCCAGATTTCCGCAGTCAGCGAGGAGGTGGCTGCCAGCACCCAGCAGACGCTGGAGAAGAGTGTGGAGACCCGGGAGAAAGCGGGTAATGCGGAGCAGCTCATGGAAAATCTGGTGAATACCGTACAGGCTATGGATAAATACCTGGAAGAATAAGGAAACAAAAAATTAAAATTTTTAAAATTTTAAAATTTTTTATATTTTGCTCTAAAGTATTTATATGTTTCTGACGATATAGTGACTGTAGATAAAGAGGCGCAAGGATGCAGATGAAAGGATGACGAAACCATTCTGAATTTGCATCCTTTGCATCTTTTTTACTCAAATTTTTTAAAATTTCATAAACCCCTATGAATTTGGTAAATTTTCGGTTATAATAGATAGTCAGTAGCATGATAGAAACAAATTGATACCGGAAAGGGGTAAGAATACATGCAGTGTACGGATATAGGAATCGATTTGGGTACAGCCAGCATACTTGTCTACATCAGAGGAAAAGGAGTTGTTCTGAAAGAGCCCTCTGTTGTGGCTTTCGATAGAGATACCAATAAAATCAAGGCAATCGGCGAGGATGCCCGTCTGATGCTGGGAAGAACGCCCGGCAATATTGTGGCGGTGCGGCCTCTGCGTCAGGGTGTTATCTCCGATTACACCGTCACCGAGAAGATGATGAAGTATTTTATTCAGAAGGCATTGGGTAAGCGGACCTTCCGCAAACCCCGCATCGCAGTGTGCGTGCCCAGCGGCGTCACCGAGGTGGAAAAGAAGGCGGTGGAGGATGCAACCTATCAGGCAGGAGCCAGAGAGGTATCTATCATTGAGGAGCCTATTGCGGCAGCTATCGGCGCGGGAATTGACATCTCAAAGCCCTGCGGAAACATGATTGTTGATATCGGCGGCGGAACCTCTGATATCGCTGTCATCTCCCTGGGAGGTACAGTGGTCAGCGCTTCCATAAAGATTGCGGGCGATGATTTTGACGAGGCGATAGTCCGCTATATGCGTAAAAAACATAATCTTCTGATTGGTGAGAGAACTGCGGAGGATATCAAGATTAAAATCGGTTCTGCTTACAGACGTCCCGAGATAGATTACATGGATGTGCGCGGCCGTAATCTGGTGACCGGTCTGCCGAAGACTGTGAAGGTTTCTTCTGAGGAGACGGAGGAGGCTCTGAGAGAGACTACTGCTCAGATTGTGGAGACGATTCACAGCGTATTGGAGAAGACGCCCCCTGAGCTTGCGGCAGATATCGCGGACAGAGGCATTGTCCTCACGGGCGGCGGCAGCCTGCTGCGGGGACTGGAGGATTTGATTTCCGCCAAGACAGGAATCAATACCATGACGGCGGAGGATCCTATGACTGCGGTTGCCATCGGCACAGGGCAGTATGTAGAATTTCTGGCAGGATACAGAGAGCAATAAATAAACAGAAGTAATAGACAGACAGCAAAGGAGGAGGCAGAAGGTGTTAAGGGGTTTGTACACAGCCTGGACGGGCATGGTCAATGAACAGAACAGAATGGACATCCTGACCAATAATCTGGCGAATGTTTCCACTGTGGGCTATAAGAAGGAAGGGTCTACTAGTCAGGCCTTCGACGATGTGCTCACGGTAAAGATTAAGGATGCTTCCGTGGGGCTTTCCAATGTACAGCGCACCGGCATCCGTAACCCTGGCGTAAAGATTGGGGAAAATTATGTAGATTTCAGCGGAGGTTCCTTCCGCGAGACGGGAAATATTTACGACCTGGCACTGGACGGCGACGGCTTTTTTGCCATCGAATTTGCTTACAAAAACAGTCAGGGCAATAACGTGAATAATAATAGCACTGCAAATAACAACAACGCGAATACGCAGCGCACGACCATGTATACCCGCGCGGGTCAGTTTACTCTGACTCGGGATGGTTATCTGGTGAATCAGGACGGCGACTATGTGCTGGATGTCCAGAACAGACGGATTCAATTGAATACGCTGGTGGATTCTGTCATTACGACTGACGGCACAATCTCTCAGAACGGCAGAGCGGTTGCTCAGATTCAGGTGGCTGATTTTGAAGATTATGATTATCTGGAGAAATATGGTGAGACTTATTTCCGTCCGCTGGAGGGCGCGCGGCTTAGAAATGGCGGCGGTACCGCCACTGTCAACTCCGGCTATCTGGAGATGGCTAATGTGCAGGCAGTGTCGGAGATGGTAAATTTGATTGCCATTACAAGAGCCTATGAAGCCAACCAGAAAATTATACAGACCTATGACGATTCTCTGCAGATTGCGGTGACGCAGCTTGGCAGACTGTCATAAATGAATAAACCGGACAACAGGATGGAAGGATTGGAATAGAAAGGCGAGGAATTAACAATGGTAAGAAGTTTATGGACAGCGGCAACCGGTATGATTGCCCAGCAGATAAATCTCGACACGATTGCCCATAATTTGTCGAATGTCAACACCGACGGTTACAAGACGCAGGTCAATGAGTTTAAGAGCCTGCTCTATCAGAATATTCAGACGAGAACCACTTCCGCCAACGGCGAGGCCAAGCCCGGCAGCGCACAGGTGGGTCTGGGTGTGCGCAATTCCGCTATCACCTCTATTTTCAGAACAGGAAATATGATTGCATCCGAGAGCGACACTGCTTTTGCGCTGGACGGCAGAGGGTTCTTTGCGCTGAGAGGTGCCGATGGTAATACATACTATACCCGAAACGGTAATTTGCAGTTCACGCTGGGAACCAATGGAAATATGCTGGCAAACTCAGACGGACTTCCCGTGTTGGATGTGGATGGCAGACCCATTGTGCTGGATGAGGAATATGTGCTCAGCAGAGTGACGGTTGCTGCTGACGGCAGTCTCTGTTATCCCGATGAGACGGGAAATCCTCAGCCTATGGGCATACAGATCGGAGTATTCCAGTTCAACAATCCCAACGGTCTGGAGAAGCTCGCCGGGAGCCTTTATGCACAGACAGCGGCCAGCGGTCAGCCTATTAATGAGGCAACCAACAATATGGTAGAAAAGACAAAGGTCATTCAGGGCTATCTGGAGGGCTCCAATGTGCAGGCCGTGGATGAGATGGTAAATATGATTGTGGCACAGCGCGCTTATGAGTTTAATTCCAAGGCAATCATCGCATCTGACGAGATGCTGCAGCAGGCCAATAATCTGAGAAGATAAGGCAGAAGGGACGATAATATATGGATATCGGTAATCTTGGTTCCGCATACAAAGATATATATGCATCTGCATCCAACGCCAATGCATCCAAGCTGGAGGGTCAGTTAAAAACCGACTATTCCAAGGCGACAGACGATGAACTGATGGCTGCCTGTAAGCAGTTTGAGGCATATTTTCTGGAGCAGGTGTTCAAGGGGATGATGAAGACGATTCCCCAGAGTGATGAAAACTCTTCCAATTCGACAATGGTGGATTTTTTCAAGGATCAGATGGTGCAGCAAATCGCAGCAGATTCCACGGAGCAGAATAGTCTGGGAATCGCACAGATGCTTTATGAGCAGATGAAACGCAATTACGGTTTAGATGCAGACAGTCTTGCCTAAGACTGTCTGCAATCCTTTTTTTCTCACTTCTTCCGAATCGGAACAATACGCAAAAGGTCAAAATCATATGGAAACAATCAACGGATATGTGGAGCATATCATTTTCCAGAACAGCGAAAATGGATATACTGTTATGAATCTCATGGCAGAGGGGGAGGAGATTACCTGTGTGGGAGCCTGTAAAGGTCTCTCTCAGGGAGAGACGATTTCCGCCCAGGGGGAATATGTGGAGCATCCTGTCTATGGGAAACAATTTAAGATAAACGGCTATCGAGTAGTTGCGCCTCAGGACAGCGTCAGTATGGAGCGGTATTTGGGCAGCGGAGCCATCAAAGGCGTGGGGGCGGCGCTGGCCTCCCGGATTGTAAAAAAATTTGGGGACGACACCTTCCGCATTATCGAGGAGGAGCCGGAGCGTCTCGCAGAAGTCAAGGGAATCAACATGCGCAAGGCTCAGGAAATCGCCATGCAGATGGAGGAGAAAAAGGATTTGCGGGAAGCGCTGGTCTATCTACAGCAGTTTGGCATCTCGAATGCATTGGCCATAAAGATATATAATACTTATAAGGGGGAGCTTTACGGCGTCATGCGGGAAAATCCCTATCGTCTGGCGGAGGACATAAGCGGTGTGGGATTTAAGACTGCTGATGAGATTGCGGCGAAAATCGGCATCCACACGGATTCGGATTACCGGATACGCAGCGGTGTCCTCTATACATTGCTGCAGGCAGCGGGGGAAGGTCATTGCTATCTGCCTATGCATCTTTTACTGAATCGGGCGCATATACTATTAGGTGTGGAAGAGGATGCGATTGAGGCTCAGACAGTGAATCTCGCCATGGACAAGAAGCTTGTCATAAAGGGAGACAGGGTATTTGCGGCGCATTATTATTATATGGAGCTGAACTGTGCGGCCATGCTGCAGCGTCTGAATATTCCTATGTGGGAGGCGGAAGCCCTGCCTTCGCAGGAGGCGGCGCTGCGCAAAGCTCTGGAGGAGATAATGGCTCAGCTGGAGATGGATTTGGACGAGCTTCAGCTCCGGGCAGTGATGACCAGCATTCAGAGCGGTCTGTTTATTCTCTCGGGCGGACCGGGTACGGGCAAGACCACCACCATCAATATGATGCTGCGCTATTTTGAGTCCGAGGGACTGGATATTTTTCTGGCCGCTCCCACCGGGCGGGCAGCAAAGCGTATGACGGAGGCAACGGGCTTCGAGGCGCGCACCATTCATCGTCTTCTGGAGTTGAACAGCGCGCTCTCAGACGAGGACGGGAAAAGGGTACGGTTTGAGCGGAATGAGCAGACACCTCTGGAGGCGGACGTCATCATCATTGATGAGATGTCCATGGTGGATATTCAGCTTTTTCAGGCACTGCTCAAGGCGGTGATTCCGGGGACGAGGCTGATTCTCGTGGGGGATGCCAATCAATTGCCCAGTGTGGGGCCGGGGCAGGTGCTGCGCGATATCATGGAGAGCGGGAAGTTTCCCATGGTGGTGCTGCAGAATATTTTCCGGCAGGCGGAGGAAAGTGACATCATTGTCAATGCCCACAGGATTAACAAAGGTATGCAGATTTCCATGGATAACAAGTCCAAAGACTTCTTTTTGCTGGAGAGAAATGACGCGAATGTCATTTACAAACATATGATACAATTGATACAGGACAAGCTTCCGCGGTATGTCCAGGCTTCTCCCATGGATATTCAGGTGCTGACTCCCATGCGGAAGGGAAGTCTGGGCTGCGAGACCTTAAACGGCATTCTGCAGAGGTATTTGAATCCACCGGATGCGGGCAAGCGCGAACATACGGTGGGGAGCGTTATTTACCGTGAGGGAGACAAGGTCATGCAGATTAAGAACAACTATCAGCTGGAGTGGGAGATCGTGAGCAAGTATGGCATTCCTGTGGATAAAGGAATGGGCGTGTTCAATGGCGATATGGGGCGGATACTGGAAATCAATGAGGCGGCGTCGGAGTTCGTGGTGGAATATGACGAGCAGAGGCGCGTGACCTATCCCTTTGCACTTCTGGAGGAGCTGGAACTGTCCTATGCCATCACTATCCACAAGTCTCAGGGGAGCGAATATCCGGCGGTGATTCTGCCCCTGCTGGCGGGTCCAAAGCTTTTGTTCAACAGGAATCTTCTGTATACCGCCATCACCAGAGCCAAGAGCTGTGTGACAATTCTGGGAAGCAGCGATACCGTGCGCGGTATGATAGATAATGTGAGCGAGAACAGCCGTTATACCGGTCTGGCAGAGCGAATCCGCGAAGTGGTCGGAGAGGAGGCCGTTTGAAGCAAAGTTTGAAGGAGAATTTGAGGAAATGCCTGAATAATGCGGTGCGGCTGCTATTTCCCTTAAGATGTCCTTTCTGTGACGGAATCGTGACCTCCTTTGGAGAGAAGGTCTGTGGGAAATGTGCCGGAAAGCAGCGGCTGTTGACGCCGCCCTATTGCATGAAATGCGGGAAAAAGCTTTGGGATGAAGGAGAATTGTGTGCAGATTGCAGAGAAAAGAATCATGTTTTTGTCAGAGGAAGGGCACTCTATGAGTATGAGAGTGCGGCGGGTGCTCTCTACCGGCTGAAATATGGCGGAAGACAGGAATACGCGGACTTTTTCGGGGAGGAAATGGCCTTTTATCTGGGAGGTTTTATCCGGGAAATCAGACCGGATGCATTGATTCCCATACCTCTTCACAGGCGGCGGAAGCGCAGGAGAGGATATAATCAGGCGGCGCTGCTTGCCCGGGCGCTGGGGCGGTATCTGGATATACCTGTGGCGGAAAATTGTCTGGTCAGAGTCAAAAATACCGTGCCGCTGAAACGCCTAAATCCCAAAGAAAGGCAAAATAATTTGAAAAAAGCTTTTAATATTGCGCAAAATGATGTAAAATTAAAAACAGTTATAATAGTGGATGATATCTATACGACGGGAAGCACTGTGGATGAGGCTGCGAGAACGCTGGCGGCTTGTGGTGTGGAACATATCTATTTCGTCACCCTTGCCTGTGGCGCGGGTGTATAGTGAAACGGAGGTTATCATATGGATGTAAGAACATGTAAAAAATGTAAGAGGATTTTCAACTATCTGAACGGACCCACAATCTGCCCTGCGTGCAGAGATGCGCTGGAGGTAAAGTTTCAGGAGGTAAAGCAATATATTGAGGAGCATCGGGGCAGCACGATGCATGAGGTGGCTGACGCCTGCGATGTGGATGTGCAGCAGATCCGCCAGTGGCTGAGAGAGGAACGCCTGGAGCTGACAGAGGGCTCTGCATCGTTTTTGACCTGCGACAGCTGTGGTATCCCCATCCGTTCCGGAAGATTTTGCGACAAGTGTAAGAATACCATGACCAACAGTCTGCAGAGCGTTATGAAGAGCAATAAACCCGCAGAGCCTGTGGTGCAAAAGAGGGATAAGGAAAATCCGAAGATGAGATTCCTGAAATAACGGCCCGGCGGTATCCTGGGCGGATTTTTCGCGGAGGACAGAATGTTAAATGAGGAGAGAGTAATTCTGATGACCAAGATGGCTTCCTACGAGGAGCATGAGGGCAGAGCAAATATGAAAATCGGCAATTATTTCCGCAGTGACTATATTGCCATACAGGTGTTGAAATCCATTCTTTGCGCAACCATCGCTTTCGGATTGATTTTCGCCCTGTTTATATTTTATGATTTTGAAGTGTTCATGCAGGACATCTATCAGATGGACCTGGTGAGCTTTGCCAAAAAGATTCTGATGTATTACGGGATTACGGTGGCTGTCTACAGCGCGGCTACTTATGTCATCTGTGCGCATCGTTATGCGAAGACGCGCAAGAGTCTGAAGCTGTATTATCAGAATCTGAAGAAGCTGAATTCTCTGTATGAAGAGGATTAATTGGAGGAAAGAATGACTGCTTTACTGGAGTTACGAGATAAACTGAAATATTTTTACAGCAAAAATGAAGCGTTTATTCTGCCTGTAGTAAAATTTTTGCTGGCTTTCATCACTTTGACTGTGTTGAACGACAGAATGGGATATATGAAAAAAGTGGATAATATTGCCATTGTGCTGGTTGTGGCGCTGATGTGCTCTTTTCTTCCCAGGGTTTGTATCATTTTGTTTGGGGCACTGTTCAGCCTGTTGCATATGTATGCGCTGTCCATGGAGATTGCTCTGGTGGGAGTGATCATATATATGCTGATGTTTCTGCTGTTTTTCCGGTTCAGCCCCAAAGATTCCCTGGTGGTGGTGCTGACGCCGCTGTTGTGTTTTCTGAAGCTGCCTTATGTCATGCCGGTGGCCATGGGACTTCTGGGGACGCCTGCATCTGCCGTGTCTGTGGCTTGTGGTGTGGTGGTGTATTATCTGCTTCTGGCGGTGACTGCCAATGCGCCCACCATCAATACCATGAATGCAGGGGACGCCACGGCGAAGCTTCGTCTGGTGATAGACGCGCTGGTGGGCAATAAGGCCATGCTGGTGCTGGTTGTGGCTTTTATAATCACTGTGATAACGGTATATCTGATTCGCAGAATGTCTGTGGATTATTCATGGACTATTGCCATGACAGCGGGTGTGATTCTGAATCTGGTGATACTGCTTGTGGGCGATCTGATTTATGAGACCAACATCTCTGTGGTGGGAGCGATTTTTGGAAATCTGCTGGCGCTGGCAGCAGCAAAGGTAATTGAATTTTTCCGATTCTGTGTGGATTACAGCCGGACGGAGAAGGTGCAGTTTGAGGACGATGAATATTATTATTATGTGAAGGCGATTCCCAAGATGACGGTAGCTGCACCGACTAAGACGGTAAAGCATATTAATACTCCCAGAAGAACGTCCGCAGGGACGAGCAGAAGTGTGACTGCGGAGCGCACTCAGAGGAGGCCCTCCGGGCGCTATGGCGGCTCTGCGGGAGGCGGACGCAGCGTGACTATCGGCAATCAGCAGGATGAGTCACAGGATGATTATGAGGAGCTGTTTTAAAGGATGGAGCGGTTTGACAGGATAGTAGAATATCTGAGAAATTTCAGCATATATGGGACAACAATGGACCTGGGCGATGTATTGGAAATTCTGATAATCGCCCTTTTGGTGTATTATGTTTTAGTATGGATGAAGGCCACCAGGGCATGGACGCTCCTGAAGGGCCTTATTGTGATATGCGGTTTTTTGCTGCTTGCCTCTCTTTTCAGGATGAATACGATTTTGTGGATGGCGCAGAATGTGCTGGGTTTTGCCATCACGGCGCTGGTGGTTATCCTGCAGCCGGAGCTGCGCAGGGCGCTGGAGGAGCTGGGCAAGAAAAATATTTTGACCTCAGTGATACCCTTTGACTCCGGCAAGAAGGAGGATAAGGCGTTCTCTGAGAAGACTATCAATGAGATCGTCAAAGCCTGTGTGGAGATGGGGAAAGTGCGCACAGGTGCGCTGATCGTCATAGAGCAGAAGGTTTCGCTGAAGGATTACGAGCGCACGGGCATCGATGTGGATGGGCTGGTGACCAATCAGCTTTTGATTAATATTTTTGAGCACAACACGCCGCTTCACGACGGGGCGGTCATCATACGGGGCAATCGCATTGTCTCCGCCACCTGTTATCTTCCTCTGTCGGATAATCTGGCTCTGAGCAAGGAGTTGGGCACAAGGCATCGCGCGGGTGTGGGCATCTCGGAGGTGACGGACTCTCTGACTGTCATCGTGTCCGAGGAGACGGGCAAGATCAGCGTGGCATACGAAGGGGATCTTCGGCGCAGTCTGGATGCGGAGGCGTTGAGAGCCTGTCTGCAGCAGGTTTTGAATCTGGACAATGAGGAGAGTAAGCCGAAACGCAAGCGAAAGGGAAGGAGCAGGTCGAAGAATGCGGAAAAGATTGCTGAATAATTTGGGCCTGAAGATCATATCTCTGGTACTGGCTTTTCTTTTGTGGTTTCTGGTGGTGCAGATTGGAGACCCGAAGGATGAGCGGGACATGGGCATGGTGCAGGTAAAAATGGTTAATACGGAACTGTTGGAGCGGGAGAATAAGGTATATGAGATTTTGGACAATACCGATAGGGTCCGCGTGATGGTATATGCGCCAAAGAGTGTGTTTACACAGCTTCGCACCGGCGATATCACGGCGGAAGCGGATGTGAGCAAGCTCACGGATATTAATACGATTCCAATTACTTTTACGGCTCTTAATGCCAATGTGGCTTCCATCAGGGGAAGTCACGATATGGTAAAGCTGAATGTGGAGGAGAAGGCCAGCAAATATGTGACGTTGATAACCAATACTGTAGGTTCTGTGGCAGAGGGTTATGTGGTGTCTTCCATGACTCCGGACCAGAACCGTATCGAGGTTTCCGGACCGAAGTCAGCAGTGGATCAGGTCAAATATGCCGGAGTGGAGATCGATGTGACGGACGCCACTACCAATCTGACGGCTAATGTGGATATTCACCTCTATGATGCGGAAGGTAATCTGGTGGAGCGGACAAATCTGGTAAAGAATGTAAGCTATGTGAGGATGTCCGTGGAGGTGTTGGCAAAGAAAGAGGTTCCCATACGGATCGAGACTACGGGAACACCGGCCAAAGGCTATATGGCTACAGGGGAAATTGCATGTGAGCCCGGCTCTGTGCAGATTGCGGGAAGTTCTTATGCATTATCTCAGATCAACGAGATAGTCGTTCCCGAGGAGGTACTGGATATCACGGGAGAGAGCAGCGATGTGGCTCGCACGCTCAATGTCAGAGAGTATTTGCCGGACAATGTAAAGCTTGCGGACAGCAGCTTTAACGGCAGGTTTATGGTGGTGGTTTATATTGAGCCTGTAGTAGATAAAACTCTGCAGATACCAATGAGGGACATCACAGTGTCTAATGTGCCGGAGGATTTTGAGGCGGAAATCGTCGAGTCGGCGGAGGATGTGCTGACGCTGGAGCTGAAGGGACTGAGTGCGCAGATAGAGCCTCTGCGGAATGACAATGTGTTCGGCGTGGTGAATCTGGCCGCCTGGATGGAGAAAGAGAATATGGACAGACTGAAGGCCGGCAGCTATACCATCCCTGTGACATTCCTGCTGGATGAGAAGATTACTGTAAGCAATACGCCCAGTGTGCGGGTGACTATAAAAGAAATAGAAGAATAGAGGTTAATTTATGGCTAGACTATTTGGAACGGACGGTGTACGAGGCATTGCGAACGAAGAACTGACGCCTTTGCTCGCCATGCAGCTCGGGCAGGCGGGAGCCTATGTGCTGACAAAGGAGAAGAATCATAAGCCCACTTTGATGGTGGGATGCGACACCAGAATATCCGGCGATATGCTGGCCAACGCCCTGATGGCAGGAGCTTGCTCCGTGGGGGCAAACTGTATCTATGTGGGTGTGATTCCCACCCCGGCGGTGGCTTATCTGACACAAAAGTATAAG
Organism: Acetatifactor sp.; assembly: GCA_029055435.1. GTDB lineage: Bacteria > Bacillota > Clostridia > Lachnospirales > Lachnospiraceae > Acetatifactor. The sequence goes on along the minus strand of JAIDDH010000104.1, from coordinate 82,998 downwards.
GTGGACGCGGGAGTGGTCATCTCTGCTTCCCACAATCCTGTGGAGTTTAACGGCATCAAGTTCTTTGACGGCGACGGCTACAAGCTGCCGGATGCGCTGGAGGATGAAATCGAGGCCATGATCCGTGACAATATGCCCGGAATGAAATTTCCCATCGGTCCCGGCGTGGGTAAGGTTAAATATCGCACCGACGCAAGAGAAGAGTACATCAATCACGCCATGAATTCCGTGAATGTGGATCTGAAGGGGCTGAAGATCGTGGTGGACTGTGCGGAAGGAGCGTCTTTTTATACCTCGGTGGAAACTCTGAAGGAATTGGGCGGCAATGTGGTCGCCATCCACAATAATCCCGACGGCACCAATATCAATTCAAACTGCGGTTCCACCCATATGGAGGAGCTGCAGGCCAGAGTGGTCTATGAGAAAGCGGATGTAGGTCTTGCCTTTGATGGCGACGCTGACAGACTGTTGGCCGTGGACGAGAACGGCAAGATGGTGGACGGCGACCAGATCATGGCTATCATAGGCAATTACATGAAACAGCAGGGAAAGCTTGCAAAGGACACCATCGTCGCCACTGTCATGAGTAATCTGGGATTTTTCCTCATGGCACAGAAGCACGGCATCACCATGGAAAAGACCAAGGTGGGAGACCGCTATGTGCTGGAGCGCATGAAGGAGATCAAGGCCAATCTGGGCGGCGAGCAGTCGGGACATATTATCTTTTTGGATGAGAACACCACAGGAGATGGGCTGCTCTCCGCGCTGCATCTTCTGCAGGTGATGGTGGATACGGAGAAACCTCTTTCGGAGCTTGCCTCCATCATGGAGGTGTTGCCGCAGGCTTTGGTCAATGCGAAGGTGGCCAATCACAAAAAGGACAAATATATGGAGTACCCCGAGATTGCGGGTGCCATCGCAGAGCTGGAAAAGAAATTTGCCGGTGAGGGCAGAGTGCTGATTCGTCCTTCGGGCACGGAGCCTCTGGTGCGTGTCATGATTGAGGGCAAAGATCAGAGAGTGATTCAGGAGGAAGCGGAGCGGCTGGCCGGATTGATTCAGGATATTATGTTTTAAGGGACTTCGGATTTTTTTCATCAAAAAATGACTTGTGTATCTATTTTAATCATGCTATATTTAACATATACATGACAGCATATCACAGAGAAGGCGGGCATGAGGGGGCCCGTGTGATATCTAGATGGGAGGGTAGGCAATATGGTAAGTCAGAAAGTAGTCATCAAAAACCCTACTGGCTTGCATCTGAGACCGGCAGGTATCCTATGCAAGGAGGCAATGCAGTTTAAATCATTAATTACATTTACATTTCGTGACAGTACAGCCAATGCGAAGAGCGTGCTCAGCGTGTTGGGTGCATGTGTCAAGTGCGGTGATGAGATTGAATTTGTATGTGAAGGGGAAGATGAGGCGGAAGCCTTGCGAACTTTAGTGGCGGCTGTAGAGAGCGGCCTGGGAGAATGAATGACAGCTCATCCTTTGGATGGGCTGTTTATATTTTATGGAAAGAGGTAAAAGCACATGTTAAATTATCAGAGATATCAGAAAAATCCCGTGATGGACTATCCCGAGAGGGAGTGGCCCAATAAGGAGATCACCAAAGCGCCCATCTGGTGCAGCGTGGATCTGCGGGACGGCAATCAGGCACTGATAGACCCCATGGTGGTGGATGAAAAGATCGAGATGTTTTTATTCCTGCTGAAGCTGGGCTTTAAGGAGGTGGAGATCGGTTTTCCCGCTGCCAGTCAGATTGAGTTTGATTTCCTGCGTCAGCTGGTGGACAGAAAGCTGATTCCCGACGATGTGGTGGTACAGGTGCTGACTCAGTGCAGAGAGGAGCTCATTGACCGTACCTTTGAGTCCATCGAGGGATGTAAGCAGGCTATTGTACACATTTACAACTCTACTTCCACACTGCAGAGAGATGTGGTATTCCACAAGGATATGCCCGAGATTACGGAGATTGCGCTGGAAGGCACCAGAATGGTGAAAGAGCGCGCCGCCAAGTTCCCCGGCAAGATCATTCTGGAGTATTCCCCGGAGAGCTTTACCGGCACGGAGCCTGAATATGCGGCTGAGATATGCAATGCGGTTATCAGGGAGTGGGGTCCTACCCCGGAAAATCCCATGATCATCAATCTGCCCTCCACGGTGGAGATGACCACACCCAATGTATTTGCGGATCGCATCGAGTGGATGATCAAGCATCTGGACAATCGGGAGAGTCTGATTATCAGCGTACACCCTCACAATGACAGGGGAACCGGCGTAGCTACCGCGGAATTGTCTTTGCTTGCGGGCGCGGACCGCATCGAGGGAACTCTGTTTGGAAACGGCGAACGCACCGGAAATGTAGATGTGCTGAACATTGCCTACAATATGTTCTCTCAGGGAATCAATCCCAATCTGAATATTGAGAGAGTCAATGATATCATAGAGATATATGAGCGTTGCTGTAAGCTGCCCATTCATCCCAGACATCCCTATGCGGGCAAGCTGGTGTTCACCGCCTTTTCCGGCTCCCATCAGGATGCCATCAACAAGGGCGTGCAGGCTATGAAGGAGCGGCAGAGCGAGATATGGCAGGTTCCTTATCTGCCCATCGACCCTTCCGATATCGGCAGGGATTACGAGCCCATCGTGCGCATCAACTCCCAGTCCGGCAAGGGCGGCGTGGCCTTTATTATGGATACTTACTTTGGCTTCAAGCTTCCCAAGGCCATGCACAAGGAGTTTGCGAATGTGATTCAGGTCATCTCCGAGAAGCAGGGCGAAGTGTCCCCCGAGAGAATTATGGAAAGCTTCCGGGAGGAATATCTGGACAAGAAAGAGCCTATTCATTTCAAGAAGCTGCGTGTGGATGATCTGAGCGGTTCCGTGAAATCAGAGTTTGACACCAGAGTATCCGTGGTCTACACCGACCACGGACAGGAGAAATTCTTTGAGGCGGTGGGCAACGGCCCTATCGATGCGGTGAAGAGAGGTCTGGCTGAGGAGCTGGACATCCGCGTCAAAGTGTTGGACTACGAGGAGCATGCGCTGCAGAGCGGTTCCAATTCTCAGGCGGCGGCCTATATCCATTTGCTGGATGCAGACACCGGACATGTGACCTATGGCGTGGGCGTCAGCTCCAATATCACGCGGGCGTCCGTGCGGGCGATTTTCTCCGCTGTGAACAGACTGGGACTGGGCGAAAAATAACAGGTGAAATATAATGATTCAGCGGAAGGTAAAGGAGTCATTCTCGTTCACAATGCAGATCATGGTTTTACCGGTGTTCAGAGTGATCTCCTTTCCGTTGTCGTCATAGTATCTGGTAGAGCCATAGTCGCTGTCCTTCTCCCAGTTTACATGAATTCCCTTGCCGTTGGTGAAAAACCATCCGTCTCTGGTAGAGTCGTGACATTGCAGTACCAGATAACCGTTCTCGTCCAGAGCTTCCTGTTTGACGTACTGCACCAGAATATTTTTGAAAGAGAGTTGTTCGCCGGTGGCATCTGTGTGTGGCGCGTCAGAGGCCCCGGAGAGATGCTGGGAGCGGTAGTAGAGACCGTCTTCTTCGTTGAATTCAAAGTAACAGCGGGTCAGCGGATAGCAGCCTGACATATCTATATAGGTGGCATTGGGGGCATCGTTGCCATATTGGGTCAGCGCGTTGGGCTCCGCCTTGGTGGCAAATTGAAAATGAGACTCATCCGTCAGTCCGCGGTAAGCGAGACTGTAATTGTGTTTTTCGATGCGCTCTAGAAGCTTTTCGCCGTCGGTGTAGACATTATGCGGATTCTGACGATCCTTGGAGCGGTAGAAAGCACCGTTGTCCTGAGAGAGTCCGTCGATATTTTCCGTGTCCTCCTGTGCCATCAGGTCATTGATATAGAAGGGACCGCCGAAATGCACGAAGAAGGCGTCCCACTCGAAGGCCCAATAGGCATAGTAGGTGCGGGCGCTTCGTATATTGCCGATGCGCACTAAGTCATCCCAGTTCTCATAGACCGCCATGAGGCGGGTGATGCGGCTCTCCACATTGGCCTCGTAGAGAATGGAGGCTTTGGAGAGGTTGTAATGGGGAATGGCAGCGCTCTCATTGGGAACCATCACCGCGATGGGGCGTGTCTCGGCAACTTCGGCATCCACCCATTCATTGGTGAGACGGCTGCGCACCATACCCTCCTCAGGTGGCTGGGTATCGTCTTCCACCACAATCTGTATGTCGGAATTATAGGAATTATTTGTGCTGGGGAGATCGCTTCCGCTGAGGGTTTCGCCTTCCGGCAGAATCGGTCCCGGATGATCGTTTCTGTTGCCGCAGCCGCATAAAAGGATGCCGGCAATCAAAAGCGTGCATATTGTTTTGTGTCTTTGCATAACACCTGTTTCCTTTCTTGGATGAATCAGACAAATAAGTCAAATAAGGGCGTGAATTCCCGTTGCAATCAGAATGCCCAGAATTGCGCCTGCCAATACCTGAAGCGGGGTATGTCCCACAAATTCTTTTAATTTCTCATAAGCGGAGAGTTCGCTCCGTCCCATTTCCGCAAAAGTTTCAAGAATATCATTCAAAAGCTTTGCCTGAATGCCGGTCTCCCGGCGCACACCCATGGCGTCGTACATAACGATGATAGCCAATATGAGGGAGATGGTAAATTCAAAGCTTCCCCCTCCGTATTCAAATGCCGTCGCTGTGGTCAGGGCGCAGACGGTTGCGGAGTGAGAACTGGGCATGCCGCCGCTGCCCACCAGTCGTTCCGCCACAAACTGTTTGGTGAAAAACAAATGGATGATTGTCTTGAGCACCTGAGCCACCAACCACCCGGATGCTGCTGAAAAAAAGATGATATTTCCGGAAAAATCATGTAAAAATTCCATGAAAGCTCTCCTATAATAAAATGAATTTGTATATTCTAAACAATATATCTTAAACAGTATATCCTATTTCTGGAAAAAAGTCCATGCCGTTAACGGGTTGAAAATACCGTTATTTGCTGAATCAGGATATATTTACCATGGAATTGATTGACATATGGGAATATTCGGTGGTATACTTAAACCGCATTTTAGAATGAGCAAATAGCGCGTAAACAACACAATGAGAGGAGGAGCTGTTATGAAAATTAACAGAAAGCTGTTGGTGCAGGGCAAGAGATTTCTTGCATTGTTGCTGGCAGTTACCATGGTAACAGGGACGTTACCGTCATCCATTGCGTATGCTGCGGAGATTCCGGCAGCAGACACGGAGGATGTGGTAAATGTACTTCCCGATGATGATGTCACCGTAGGTGATATTGCAGCGGAGAACGTGGGAGCTGCAGATGCAGCAGATTCCGCGATTGGAGGGGCAGAGGTATATGCGGTGGGTGATCCTGAGCCGATTAAGTATACTTTTGATAGAACTGCGTTCGATGAGGAGTACAAGACTGCACTGCCTTATGGCGATGCTGATATTCAATCATGGAATTACTGGGTTAGAAGTACAGTCCATGTCCTTGCGGATGGAATCAACAGGGGTACTTTAGAATATGTGGACAATAATGGAATTATTGTATGGGAATCCCAGTGGCAGATGCAGGGAGAGGAAGGATGGACAGATGTTTCCGCACCGAACAATAGATCCAAGGTAGGAAACTATAAGCTGAACATTCTCATTCCTGCTGTGGAGGGCGTGAGTGACAAGGCTGACTATGAGATGACCTTTGAGATTACCAAGGCAGAGGTGGAGCCTAAGGTTACCATCGATCCGGTCACCCCGGGAACTCTGGCTCAGAGTGTAAAGGCTTCGTGGGCTTATATTCGTACAGATAATAATGATTACTTTGCGTATAATGGTGATGATGCGACTGCTGACTTTACATTGACATTGTCAATAAAGGATGCCTATACCGGTACTGTGGTTTCCGGCCAGCTCCTGAAGACAGGGGATTATGTAGTTGAAATTACCCCTGCTTTTACAGACAATGTTACACAAGACCAGAAGGACAGCTATACGCTCAAGCCTGTGATCCAGAAGCTCCAGATGGCTGGCCTGATCACCCCGGAAGTGACAGTGACCATGTCTGATAAGTGGGCGGATAAGGATAATGTGGGCAGATTCCTTGATTATTCCGTTATTTACACGGGCAACGAAATTGCAGCGCCCGTTGCACCCACGGACTATACGCTGCAGGTTCAGTATTGGGATAACACCAGTTATAATGATGATAGTACGCGTAAATATACGCAGATTCCTTTTACAGTGGCGGATGATCTGATTTATGAATGGTATGATTCCAGTCGTAATAAATTAGACAGCACTCCTGTAAATGCAGGTACCTATTATTATAGAATTACTTATAAAGGGAAGGCTGGCCTTTTTGGATCCAATTCTGCTGAAATTAAGGTAGTGGTAACACCCAAAAAGCTGACTCTTGTGCCGAAGTGGAAGACAGAGACGGCGCCTACTTTCTATCCGGGCATGACTGTGCGGGATGTGTTGGCAGCTGTTACTTATGTGGCAAGGGACGAGGCTGGTAATGAGGTTGCGATTGACAGAGAGCATATCTGGGGCGATTATAGCTATGGCGGCAGGACAATTCCTTATGAGCCTGTATTTAAGCTTCAGGTTGAGACCGATGCAACTGATGCGGACAATAAGAAGTTGTATGCGGATGTGAGTGATTTCACATTGGTATACGACAAGCCTTATCGTGTGATTTTCAGCGGCTATAAGGCTGTTTATCAGGGATCCGGCACGGGGTATACGCTCCCAATTAATAACTATAGTTATGGTTCGGATCGTAATTATGAAGTAAATCTTGACACGGAAGTGCTGAATCTGAATGTGCTGGCTGTAGTCATGGCTGCAGGCAATGTGGCAACCATTGACGTGAGCAAGATTCCCGCACTGGAAGGAATTCAGGAAGCTCAGGCTGGCACCACCTATGAGAATCCTTATGTCAAGGTATATGACGGCAAAGCACTCTATGAAGAGCGTGCAAACTACAAGCAGGCTGAGGTTAAGGGAGCGGACGGCAGCGTACTTGCCTCCGGTACGAATCAGACGATTTCCTATACATGGTATCGTCAGAACGGAACTGACTATGTTTTAAATAACGAGACCGGAAAGTATGATGAGATTCCTACATGGACAACGGTTGGCAGCTCTAATACCATTCCGAGCAATGCAGGTGAATTCCGCAACGCCGGTAACTATAAGTTGGTGGTGAGTTATGCTGACCCCACTAATGTGAACCATGCAGTGCCTGTAGAGATATTCTACAAAATTGAGAAGCAGAAGATTAAGGTAGTGCCTAAGACAGCACCTATAGCTCTCACAGAGACGGCTGTCAATAAGTATGATTTTTCACAGATTGAATTTGTGATTCAGACGGTTCCTGCTGTGGGCGAGGGTGAAGTGCTCGCTTGGACTGAGGGCAAGGCAGCAGAAGTAAATGCAGGTGAAAAGGATTTTTATATCAACTGGCAGGTTGAGCAAAGGCCTGGGAATGACTCAGAGTTCAACCCTGCATATGGCAGCTTCACTAAAGGGACTTCTTACCGTGTGGCGGTGGCAAGCCTGAATCTGAGAGCCGCTCTGCGCACAAATTACACAGACATTGAATATGTTACGGAAGGTACCGGCGATGCGGCGGTTACAACGACAAGATATCTGAATGAGACTTGTGCTATTACACTGAATGACATGGGCACGACGGAGCTTAAGATTGAGGTCGATGGCACGAAGCTCACAAATAAGAAATACGACGGTACAGAGTATGTCATCCCTGAGGGAGCAGTAAAGATTACCAAGGCGGATGGCAGCGCGGTTGCAGATGTGAAGCCTGAGTGCAGATGGGTGTATGACAAAGCTTATTTGGATGATGGTAAATTTAGCTGGCCCATCGATGGCGGTCACTATACGCTCTATGTCAGCTACAGCGGCAGCACCACTTACAAGGCAGTAGCGGAGCAGAAGGTTGGTGAGTTTGATATCACCCCCAGGGATTTGCTGGTTGAGGCTGTAGTGGATGCCAAGATTAAGGCGGGTTCTCGTATAGAGGACTATGATTTCCCTCTTACATTTGATGGAGTGGTGGAGCGTGATAAGGATGCGTTCACATGGCAGGAATATGGTCATTATCCGGCCATGAGCGGGATTTCAACTTCCGTGAAGGATGAGAAAGGTAATGCAGTTTATAGATATAAGGGTGAGAAGGCCTATACTGTCTATGTAAACGGTTCTCTGACATCCCGTTATGCAAGAAACTATACCATAGAGTCAAAAGGCACAAAATTTACTACCGTAAGGGATAATTCTACTGTCAGCGCAACGAGTTACGGTTCTATTTCTATGGTTGCGATTACAGATACCATTACGGAAATGACGCATGTTATTAAACCCGAGCAGGGAATTGATTACATTAATAATTATTATCTGAATAATTATAACAAGAGCGTGTCCGGAAATTATCTTGCATTCAGGATTTATATGCCGGCAGAATATACTGATGATGTACGTGAGACATGGGAAAATGCTTTCTTCAAGAACAGCATTGAGGATGTGGAGAAGGCAGGCGGCTATGTGCTTAACTATCGCGATGGCTCCTATCTCTATGATAACTTTATTGTAGTAGCATTTAACGCTTCCGCCAAGGATAAGAAAGAATTCAAGATCCGTTGGGAGGAGGGCTATATTGAGACCTTCACCGTAGATTTCAGCGCGGCAATTCTGGGCGCGGATCTGACGAAGGCAGTGGAGCCTAAGTCCATCGCATTTAATTCTCCCGTCAAGAAGATGGTAGTAGGCGGCGAACAGGCATTGGATGTGAAGCTCTCTAAGAAGCTGCAGAATGATATCATCTGCCTGCAGTATACGGTAAGTGATGAGAGCGTGTTGTGTGTTGACGAGAACGGCTATGCAGTAGCGTTAGATTCCGGTAAGGCGGATGTGACCGTTACACCTGTTCGTGAGGATGAGAATGGTAAGCTGGTACCTATTGAGGGTGCGAAGTCTGCCAAAGTTACCATCACCGTGACAGATGTGACAGCGCCTAAGATTCAGAAAGTGGTTGCTCTGGACAACAGTGCGAAAGTTACTTATGGTCTGGTAAGCGACGGATATCGCAGAGAGGTTTATGTCCTGAAAGGGAAGAGCATCAAGGCCGACGAGTTTGAGAAGCGTATTGTTTCCATGACGAACGAGAACTGGGAAGGACTCTTCGCTGTGGCTCCTGCTTACTATAATTACAACGATTGGACCGTAGATGAGTGGTGGAATAAGCAGGCAGTCTATACGATTGGCGGTCTGGAGCCCAATACAGATTATACCGTATATGTGCGTAATGTGAGTCAGGCAAGGACTTTAACCGATGGATGCAAGGTTACTGTATCCGGCAAGGGCAATGTCAAGAGCTTCAAGACTACCAAGCATCAGGTGAAAGCTTTGTCGGCAAGCTTTGATTACGGCGAGGGTAAGCCTGTACAGTATTATAAGTATGATGTGGCTGAGGATTATGACTATACCAGCCATGAGGCAACCGGGCATTTTGGAGTGAAGCTGTCTACCGGAAGTATTAAGGCAGGCGCATTGGGTTGCTTCCAGGAGCTTCCTGTATATGAAGCAGCGGATGCTGTTGATGATATATGGGTAGCGCTCCCGCTTAATGCCACCCAGAAGAAGGCGTATGTTGCGCCGAAGCTGATATATCAGGTAGCAGAGCGTGTTGAGTATGATCCGGATGTGTGGTATGATTATGTAAACGGTTATTATTATGTTCCGACCCCTTATGCGTCTGTTGACAAGTCCGGAAAGATTAAACTGAGCGGGGTAGCGACGGTTTATGTGAGAGTCGCAGACACCACAACCGGAATTGTTTCTGCATGGCGGAGACTTGAGATTACGGCAACTCCTGACAGTATTGTTGGAAAGAACATCACTTTTGAAGTGGGTCAGACAATGAGTCTCACCAGTCTGGTGGACTACAAGGAAGGTAATCTTGTATTAAAGGGTTATTTCAACAGGAATATCGTGTATGATCAGGCGCTGAGAGAGGCGGTTGAGGCGAGTCCCTATTTTGAGATGTACGGTGATTGGGGAATTACCGCGGTTAAGCCCGGCGGAAGTCTGAACCTGACCCTCAAGGATCTGTATGTCGGGGCTGACAAGAGCGCTAATGTAACCGTGAAGACAAAGGCTTTGGCGGCGGCTACAGGCTTAAAGGCAAGTTATATTGTGGATAACTCAGCCACGATGGGCTTTAATTATAACGGTCTTGCCAATAAGTTCAAGGTTGAGGTTACAGACGGCAGAGGCCGGATTATTGGGAGTCAGCTGTATAATAAGTCTGGTTTTACAGATGTGACGGCGGCATATGAGCTGGGCTATGATCTGTCCAATTATAGAAGTGGTAACTACTATTACACTGATGCAAAAGGAAAGAATTACTATTTCTTCCATATAAGCGGACTGGCAAAGCTCTCCAAATACAATGTGACTGTGACTGCTATCTGGCAGAATGGCGACTCAACCATTTGCGAGTCCTCCAAGCCGGCTAAGAAGGCGATTAAGACGACGAAGATGCCTGCAGCTTATGGATATCTGCAGAAGGATGAATCTGGCGGTGTGGGTGTTTACTACAGAGGAAGATATGAGTTGAGCGATGACAAACCTGTTACCTCTGGTAATACTTATGAGTTGACGGTGGGAAGCGGTGACTTTAACTTGGAGAGCTATGCTAAGAATATGCTCACCGATACGCTGACGTGGACCAGCAGCAACAAGAAGGTTGCTACCATCAAGGCCAATGCAGGTACTTATACCGCTACCATGAAAGCAGTAAGAGCTGGTTCTACTGTGATTGAGGTGAAGTCTAAGGTGACGAAGAAGGTTATCGCCAGATATCGCGTAACTGTAAACGCAGTGGGAACGGCACATGACAGCTATTTTGGCGAGAACGAGCGTCAGATCTTTAATGTGTCCACTATGTCCAATGGTATCTATTCCAAGGACAGCGTAGCAGCTAAGGCTGATTACAGCTTCGAGGCAGCGATAGAGGGAACCGGCAGCGGTAATACCTATACCTTCACCGCACCTGCGGATGGCACCTATTCATTCTGGACCACAGGAAGCAGCAATACCTGCGGTACTTTGAAGGATAATGACGGAAAGGTATTGGCATATGCGGACGGCAGCGCGGCAGACAGCAACTTTAAGTTAAGCTATAAGCTGGCTGCAGGCGAGCAGGTTTCCATTGATGTGAGAGAGTGGACGTTTGGCGACTTTGCCGCAACACTCAATATCAGCGCTGAATAAGTCGGCGTGATGCCAGAAATGGCAAAGTAAGTAATAAAATAAGCAGAAAAGCAGGCGGCGGAGAACATTCTCCGCCGTCTTTTTCGCGGCTGATTTGCGTTAAAAAAATGGGGAAACTCAAATTAAGCTGTTTATTGAAAAAGGGTCTGACTTATGGTACAATACTCACAAGCAAAGAAAACATTTTTGTTCTGACAAATCTTAGGGGGCATTCGCCCTTTCTGAAAGGCAGACATCTGCCAAAACTCCTTGCTTACAACTAAATAACCGCAGGGAGGTAATTACCTCTCTGCCCATAACGAAAGAGAGGTATTCAAATGCAACGAAAAACTGACACAAGAGGCTCAGTACAATCGGAAATGGCGGAGAAATATTCCGATATTGCAGCGATTCCGGAGGATTATCAGCTCAATTTGAGCGATTTCGCACTATTTCTATCGGTTATGAAAGTCAAAGAAGCATATGCGGATGTTTTGAGTATCATTATGGATGAGCCCGAATTGGAACTGAAAGAGGTAAAGGTAGAGCAGGTTATTTTAAACAGGTCTGGCAAGCGCGCCATACGCCTCGACGCGTGGGCGCTTGACAGGGAAAATCGCCAGTTTAATATGGAGATGCAGAATAGCGTGACCGGCGATAATGTGCGCAAACGCTCTCGGTTCTATCAGAGCTTGATTGACACTCCTGTGTTGAAGGCAGGAAAAGAGACCCGATACAAGAATTTACCGTCTACAGTCATAATCTTTATTACACAGGATGACATCTTTGGAAAGGATCTTGCAAAATATACTTTTAGCGAGCGATGCGAAGAGATTCCCGATCTGCCTCTGGAAGATGGCACAAGGAAAATTTTTGTGAATATGACAAGTCGAAATGGCAGGCCGGATCTGGTAAGTTTATTGCAATACATGAAAAATACAACATTGGACAACCCGGATATCCTTGTGAAAGATGAACGAATCCTGGAATTGGATCGGATTGTCGGTGAGGTAAAACAATCAGAGGAATGGGAGGCGGTCAAGATGAATATTCTGGAGATTGGACTGCAACAGGGTATTGAACGGGGGATAGAACAGGGCATAGAGCAGGGGATAGAACAGGGCATAGAACGGGGAATAATGCAAGGCGTGATTGAGACATGTCAGGATTTAGGTCTATCACAGAGTGAAACCCTGATTAAGCTGATGGAAAAATTTTCTATGGCGGAAGATACTGCCAGGGAGCAGTTGGAAAAATATTGGCGTTAAGTTAGAAAGATTGATAGTATAGTGAGTGTAGAGTACTTTGGGAAATTGTGGGGAAAATATCTATGCCGCCGGGCGGCAGAATGAGAGGAAATGCATGAGTCTGTTGAGTGTGATTGTTCCATGCTATAACGAGGAAGAGAGCGTGGCTCTGTTTTATCAGGAGCTGATCAAGAATGATCCTTTCTTTTCGGAAAAGGGGATAGAGCTTGAACTTCTATATATAGATGACGGTTCGCGGGACGGCACCGTGAGAGAGGTTAAGAAGCTTCGGGAGAAGGATGAGAGGGTACGTTTAGTATCTTTTTCCCGGAATTTCGGCAAGGAAGCCGCCATGTTTGCGGGACTGGAGAAGGCGAAAGGCGATTATGTGGTGATGATGGATGTGGATCTGCAGGACCCGCCAAGTCTTTTGCCGGAGATGTTCGCGGGACTGGAGGAGGGCTATGACTCCGTGGCTACCAGACGTGTGAACCGTAAGGGAGAGCCGCCGGTGCGCAGCTTTTTTGCCAGAAGATTTTATGGTCTGATGAAGAGAATTTCCCAGACAGAGATGATGGACGGTGCCAGAGATTATCGCCTCATGACAAGGCAGATGGTGGATGCCATTCTGTCCATGCAGGAGTATAATCGTTTCACCAAGGGGATTTTCGGCTGGGTGGGATTTCGCACCAAATGGCTGGAGTATGAGAATGTAGAGCGGGCCAAAGGGGAGACCAAGTGGAACTTCTGGAAGCTTTTGATGTATTCCTTTGACGGGATTGTGGCCTTTTCCACAGCGCCTCTCCTGATTTCCTCGCTGATGGGTGTGCTGTTGTGTGTGGTGGCCTTTGTCATGATTATTTTTACGATTGTACGCAAAATCATTTTCGGCGATCCGGTTTCGGGTTGGCCCTCTCTGGTGTGTATTATCCTTTTGACCAGTGGTATTCAATTTTTCTGCACAGGTATTTTGGGACAGTATCTGGCCAAGACTTATATGGAGGTCAAACGCCGTCCGATTTATCTGGTGCGAGAAGAGTTGTAATTTGGAGAAAGTACACTGTCAGGCACCTTTTGTCGGTTATTGTGTCTAAAAATGCGGCCGAAAGTACTTTTTTATCAATCGACAACTATGATAAAATAGTAGCAGGCAGTCACAAAAAAGAGCAATACTCGACATATGAAAGGGGAATTCATCATGGATATAGCAGGGGTAAATGATTATGAATTGGAGAAATATATTACAGCTATTATGTTGGACATAGGAGTGCCGGCACATTTAAAAGGCTATCATTATCTACGGGATGCAATTTTACTTTCCGGCAGAGATATGGAGGTGGTAAGCAGTGTGACAAAGCTGCTCTATCCCGCCATTGCCAAGAGGTTTAAGACGACGGATCAGAAGGTGGAACGGGCGATCCGCAATGCTATTGAGGTATCATGGACCAGGGGGAATGCAGAGACTTTTAAAAAGATGTTTGGATATTCGGTGCTTTCGGGGAAAAGCAGGCCGACCAACAGCGAGTACATAGCTCGGATTGCAGATAAGGTGCGTTTGGATTTTAAAGCGATGTAGAGCCGATTTGCTTATAATGTTTTGCTCTTGTATTATGTGAATGCTTCAGTCACGGCTGCAACAGGGTGCGGCCGTGGCTGTTTTATTTTAGTTTTGTGCCGAGAAGGCTGTTTTTATTGCTATTTTCTGGATAAAATGCTATGCTAAGACAGATGGATTAAGATGGATTTTGATTGTGTGGGAGAGGCGCTGCGGATGAGAGCGTTTTTGTTTTTGGCAGGTATGATTTTGTTTTCCCTTCTGTTGGGGACAGGGGTACTGGGTGTGCTGTATGGGAGAGAGTCCCGAAAGCTCCATATGGCGGACAGGCTGCTTGCGGGATTTATGGCAATACTCGGGCTGGCGGAGGCTGCGCATTTGGTGGCAGTCTTTTTGGGGCGCTCCTTTTCGGATATTGTCCTGTTGTTTGTGGTGGGAATGGCGGCGCTCTCAGTGTTTTCGGCGGGAGTATGGATATGGCTGTGGACTTTCGGAAAAGAGAGAAGAGTCTCCAGCCGAAAAGGGGCGGAGGTCACGCCGTTTGTGGCGGGGCTTTTTTTGGTGTTTGCTCTGTCGGTAATTTATCAGATTGTGACTATGACGTCGGGGGACAGCGTCTATCGCACAGGGGATATGATGGTGGAGACGGTGGAGAGTTTTTTGGAAACAGATGTTATTTATTTGGTTAATCCTCTGACCGGGCGTGCCTATGAGGGAGGTGTGCCGCTGAGGATACGCATCATCGGTCTGCCCTCTCTGTATGGGATGCTGTGTCGGATCTTTGGTCTGGATGCGGTGGAGCTTGTGTGGCGGCTAATGCCGCTGTTTACGCTGCTCATGAGTTATCTGGCATTTTGGCTGCTGGCACGGACGTTTTTTGCGGAGAAAAATGATAGGCGGAAGAGATTGCTCTTTATGGCGCTTGTGGCGGTGGTATTCTGTGTAGGGAATTATCTGTACGGGATGGACGGATTCGGGCTTTTGTGCTGTGGGGCTCGCGGAGTGACGCTGAGGGGTGCTGTTTTTCTGCCTTATGCGTTCGGGGCGGCTCTGCGGCATAAATGGAGACTGGCCGGGCTCTGCATTTTGGCGGAAGTCTGTGTAGTATGGACTTTGTATGGAATGGGGGCCTGTCTTGCGGTCACATTGGGGATGGCGGCTCTTAGGATGTGGCGAAAAAGCCGTGTCAGAAGCTTTCCTGAGATTGGGGAGGAATGAGTATGTGGGAGTCTGTGCAAAAGGCCTGGGTCGGCTGGCAGAGCTTTACGGACGGCGGAAAGCTCGTGGTGCCTGCGCTTGCGGCGGTTGCCTATATGGTTATGAGGAAGGGAAGGCTGGGGCCTGCCGGGAGGCTGGTGCGATACGGCGGTATTGCGGCTGTGCTGTGTATCTGTCCGGTGACGGCGGCGCTTTTGATGCTCTATCAGACTGCCTTTTATGATTATCCCTGGATTTGGAGCATGGTTCCCTTGACAGCATTGATTGCGCTGGGGGGGACGGTCTTTTTGACGGATCAGTGGAAAAAAGGCGGCTGGAGAACCTTTTTGTATAATACAGTACTGACGCTTCTGTGTGTGGGTGTGTTGATGCTCTGTGGCGGTCTGGGAGAGAGCCGGGTGAATGCGGCAGAGCAGAGGCGGGAGCGTGTGCGGGCGGAAGCTGTTCTGGCAGAGGCGAGGGTCGTCTGCGGGGAGGAGTTTTGTCTGTGGGCGCCCCGGGAGATTCTGGAGTATGCCCGGACACAGGACGGCAAAATCAGTCTGCTCTACGGGAGAGATATGTGGGACGCAGCGCTGCATGCTTACAGTTATGACATGTATTCCGAGGAGACAGAGGCGCTGTATCTGTGGATGGAGCATTTGAGCGACTATGGGGCGGAAGGCTTTGGAACAAAGGAATCTGCCGCGGAGGGCAGAGAGTGTGTGCGGCGTGCTTTTGCCATGGGCGTGGATGTGATTCTTCTGCCGGAGGATGTGCCGGGATTAGACGAGACGGAGCATAAGACGGAGGAAGAAATATTACAGGCGTTATTATTTGGGGAAGATTTAGAGATAATAAGGCTTGAGGGATATTTTTTGTTGAGGATGAGGTAAGCATATGAGTGCAGAGGCAGGGCGGGACGGACTGATTAGTATTATCGTGCCCGTCTATAATGTAAAAAAATATATTCTGGAGACGATAAAGTGTGTGTGTTGTCAGACTTATGAGGACTGGGAGCTGTTACTGGTGGAGGATGGCAGCACGGACGGCACGGCGCAGCTCTTGGAGGAGTATGTGGCGAATGCCGGGGACGCGCGCATTCGACTGATTGTTTCCGGCGTCAATGAAGGGGCTGCCAGAGCGCGAAACAGGGGACTTGCGGAGGCGGCGGGCCGCTATATCGCTTATCTGGACGCTGACGATCTGTGGGAGTCCGGGAAGCTGGAACATGAGCTTGCCTTTATGCGCGAGAGACGGGCGGCCTTTGCCTTTACGGGATATGAGTTTGCGGATGAGAACGGCAAAGGACTGGGGCGCATCGTGCATGTGCCCGACAAGCTTACCTATCGGCAGGCTTTGAAAAATACCACCATTTTTACCACTACGGTCATGTTTGACACGGCGCTGATCCCCAGGGAGCTGCTGCAGATGCCGGAGGTGAAAAGTGAGGACACGGCGCTGTGGTGGAAGGTACTGCGCAGGGGCTATGTGGCTTATGGACTGGATGAGAATCTGGTAAAATATCGGCGTCCGGGCAAAAGTCTCTCTTCCAACAAGCTGGAGGCCATGCGCCGTATCTGGAATCTCTACCGCAGAGTGGAGGGACTGGGCGTTATTACCAGCGCCTGGAATTTCTGTTTTTGGGCTGCGCGGGCAGTGCTGCGCCGGGTGTGATGATGACGGGTGCACGAACAGTGTGTACGGACAGTATGTCCAGACACACTGTCCGGGAAGTGTGCTCATGCAGTCGGTCTGCACATCGTCATAATTTTTAAATTATCTTAAGAATCGGTTTTTTTATATACCCGGCGGGAAAAATATGGTATTATGATAGATATGGATGGAGCGGCCCGCAGGGCAGCAGCCCATAAGGCAGCCGGAGGAAATGATTTGAGTACACTTACCAATGAATACAAATTGAGACGGATGGAGTCCTTCAAGCGTCTGATTAATCTGGCGCTGTCTGCATTGTGTTTGGCTTTGGAGACGGGGATTTTTGCCTATCACTGGCTGGTGCATTTCCAGTACAGCGTGGTGGAGTCTCTGCGAAATTTCGGTTATAAGGGCCATATTGTGGAGATTGCCTTTTATGGATTGATTCTTTTGAGCCTGTCTGCCATGTATGGAGGCATGCGTCTGGGATATCTGAGGAATTCCGAGCTGATTTTCTCTCAATTGTTTTCCACGGTTCTGGCGCTGATGTTTATCTATGTGGAGCTATCTATCATGGCGCATCAGCCTTTTGTGCTCAAAGTGTTTATCATGATGCTGGTGGAACAGACGATAACAGTAGTTATCTATACTAATATCGCCAATAGAATCTATCGGAGTATTTTTCCGCCCAGAAAGCTGTTGCTGATTCACGGCGAGAGACCTATCGAGGATATCTACAATAAGTTTGAGAGCCGGAAGGACAAGTACAGTATAGAGAAAACGCTGTGTATCCGCGAGGGGCTGGATCAAATCTGTCAGGAGATTGTCAGCAGCTATGAGAAGGGCGAGTGCAATGCGGTGGTGGTCTGGGATGTGTCCACGGCGGAGCGCAATTCTATTCTAAAATTCTGTTATGCCCGCTCGATACGAATTTATATTATGCCAAAGATTACGGATGTTATATTATCGGGGGCGGAAGAACTGCATATCTTTGATTCACCTCTGCTTCTGACCAGAGAGTACAGTCTCTGCATGGAGCAGCGTTTTATCAAGCGAAGCATAGATATCATATGTTCTTTAATTCTGTTGATACTCACCTCACCTATTATGCTGATTACGGCTGTGGCTATCAAGGTCTATGACGGAGGCCCGGTGTTGTACAAGCAGGTGCGTTGTACCAGAAATAAGCGGGAGTTTCAGATTATGAAATTCCGCAGCATGCGGCCGGACGCAGAGAGGGACGGTGTGGCGAGGCTGGCGCAGAAGCATGATAGCCGTATCACTCCCATCGGGAAATTCATCCGCACCTGCAGAATTGACGAGCTGCCTCAGTTGGTGAATATTTTTATGGGAGATATGTCTTTCATCGGACCGAGGCCGGAGCGGCCGGAGATTATCCGGGAGTATGTGGAAGTCATGCCGGAGTTTGAGTATCGCATGAAAGTGAAAGCCGGACTGGCCGGCTTTGCTCAGGTGTATGGAAAATACAACACTTCTCCCTATGATAAGTTAAAGCTGGATCTGATATATATTGAAAATTATTCTGTCTGGCTGGATTTGAAGCTGATGCTTCTGACGCTGAAGGTGCTTTTCTGGCCCGACAGTACGGAGGGTGTGGAGAGTGAGCAGGTGACTGCCTTCAAGAAGGAACGCGGTCATTCGCCTGAGCAGGATGATGAGGAGACAGGCAAAGATACGGACGAGGATTAGACTCGGGGGAGAAGGAGTGGAACTATGTGGGAAGGCAGTTATGCATCCGAGCCCTTTGACTTGCGGCTGACAGTGCTTCGCATGGTGCGGAATCTCGGCGGTATCGTATTGGTTACGCTGCTGGGAACGCTCTTGTTCGGCGGCGGGTATTATGTCAAAAATGTGTTGCTGGGCAGACAGCCGAATTATGAGAGCACTATAACCTGTAAGCTGGAGTACACGAATCCGCCGGTGCAGTCGGGGGATTATTATATTAACGAAATGACCTGGAATACCTATCTGGATTCGGAGGAGTTTTTGTTAATGGTGGAGGAATCTGCGCCCTTTGCCTACATGGATGTGACAGTAGATATGTGGACGGGATGTCCCGGGGGAGTTGCGGGGGCTTTGTCCGCGGCGGTGGCATCTGACATTCATGTGCCTTCTTTTACAGTGAGCACTCCCATGAGGGAGAAGACAGAGACACTGTGTCAGGTGGTACAGAAGGTCTTGACGGAGGATTTTGCGGCTAGTATTCCCGAGGTGGCTTCTATCAAAGTGATTGATGTGAGCGGGCCGGAATTGGTGAAGCCAGATGTACGGCCGCTGCGGGCAGTAATTTTAAGTGCGTTGCTCTCCTGCTTTTTTGCCGTGATTTTCGTGCTTCTGCGGGAGATCGGGGCGGACAGCATCTGGCTTCCGGCTACCCTTCGCAGACGCTATGGACTTAAGGCTTTGGGAACCATAAAAAGTATCGGATGTAAGGAAAACATTTGTTATTTATTTAAAAATAAAACAAAAGTTGCAGTTTGTCCGGTAAATGACGGGATAAATCCCCAAGATGTGACAAAATCCCTGCAAGAAATCCTGCAGAGTGAGGCGCAGGACAGGGAGCATGAGATACAACATGAAGTGTCTGTTCAGGAAAATTATCAAGATATTGGGCAGATAGAATGGGTGGCTGTTCCCACGCCGCTTTTAAGCCCGGAGACTGCGGAGACACTGCGGGAAGCAGACGGTGTGTTGCTGGTGGTGGAAGCAGGGCTTCATGTGGGCAGGCATCTGGAGTATGTGCTGGAATTTTTGACGGCGCAGGATATTTCTGTGACGGCTGCGCTCCTGTGGAATGCGGATGAAACGCTGCTTCGCTGTTATTATTTGCTGGATGCGTGCGGACAGAAGACGATGCAGGATGGAGATAGGGCATGAGAGTAGAAGTTTTGGCTTCCGTGATGAATCAGGATATGGCGGCTCTGGCGGAGCAGATGCAGCTGGACTCCGACGCGGTGATTATCAATCAGTGCGATCGTCTGGATTGCGCGGAGATGGATTACCGGGGACATAGGGTGCGCTTTTTCTCTTTTCCCCAGCGCGGAATCGGCAGAAGCCGTAATGCGGCAATTGAGAGGGCGGATGGCGACATCTGCCTTTTTTCTGATGAGGATATTGTGTATGAGGCGGGTTATGCTGAAGCCATCCGGGAGGAGTTTGCCCGGAATCCCCAGGCGGATATGATTTTGTTTAACATTGAGGTGGAGGAGTTCAGACGCACCTATCATATCGAGGAGCGTAAGCGGGTGCATTGGTTTAATTGCGGGCGTTATGGTGCGGTGAGCTTTGCCGTGAAAAGAGATAGTCTTCTGGAGTCGGGCGTGCGTTTTTCTCTGCTCTTTGGCGGGGGTGCAAGATTCAGCAACGGGGAGGACAGCCTGTTTTTGAAGGAATTTATGGGTAAGGGCTACGGGGTGTATACGGCTCCCGTCACTATCGGACGGGAAGAAGCCGGGGAGTCCACCTGGTTTTCAGGCTATAACGAGAAATTTTTTTATGACAGAGGGGTGCTGTACCATTATTTATATGGTGTGATGGCATTGCCCTTTGCCCTGCGGTTTCTGCTGGCCCATCGTTCTCTGCTCTGCGGGGAGCTGAGTCTGAGTCAGGCGCTTGGTCGGATGCGGGAGGGTATTCGCATGGGAAAGCGTCTCAGGAAGGAGGGAGCAGATGGAGAGTAGCGCGCTTGTCTATGTGGGGCTGACTGTGGCGACGGTTTTCCTGGCATGCTATATCCAGAGCTTTCGCTGTGTGCGTGTGGGGAGCAGAGCCCATGCCCGGAGCCTTACGGCGGAGTTTGCTGTATTCTGTCTGCTTGCCGGGGTGTCCGCCTGTCGCATTGCAGTGGGCAATGATTACTGGGTGTATCGCTTTAATTTTCGTCTGATTGCGCAGGAGCGGCATGTCTCCTCGGAGTTTGGCTTTAATCTGATCGTAAAATGGATGCAGCAGCTTTTCGGGTATGACAATTATCTGCCCATATTTGCACTGTTTTCTTTGCTGACAGTCTGGTTCTTTGTCCGGGCGCTGCACGGGCAGGCGGTGGATTACGCACTTTCTCTCTTTCTGCTCATGACGGGCGGATATTACTTCAATAGTTTAAATACCGTGCGTTATTATTTGGCGCTGGCCATAGCCCTATATTCCATGATGTATGTGCTGCGGGGAGAATACGGGAAATTTATTCTGTGGATTTTGTTCGGCAGCATTTTCCACAAGTCGATTCTGTTGGTGATACCGGTGTATCTGGCGGCGCATCTTCTGGCGAAGGTCCGGCTGAAAAAATGGCATTATGCAGTGGGGGCTTTGTTTCTCGCCAGCCTGATTTTCTGTCAGGACTTTTACCGGGAGCTGGCGTTTACCTTTTATCCCTATTATCGGAACTCGGCTTTTGACACCGGGAATATTTCCTGGGTCAATATTGGAAAATGTGTGGGTACGTTGGCGTTGTGTGCCGTGTGTTATAAGCGAAGCCTTCGAGAGGGTGAGAATAATTATAACAAGCGTTTTTATTTTTTCCTCAATGTAGCAGGACTGGTGGTCTATCCCTGTGGTTCCTTTATTCCGGAAGTGTCCCGGGTGGGCTATTATATGATTATATCGCAAGTGTTATTAATTCCTGCACTATTGCAGGAGATGCCGGAGGGCTGGTTTCGGAGATTGTGCCGTGTGGGAGTGATCCTGGCCTTTTGCGTGTATTTTCTGTTTCTGCTGCGGGGTATGTATTCTACGGACATTCGGCTTCTGCCCTATCTGAACTGGATATTTAACTGATGCTTTGCAGATTTTACGGATTTTATAGGTGCTCAATTTTGGATAAGTGAGGAATAAGTATGCGGATACTGTGGCTGTGCAATATCATGCTTCCCATGATTGCGCAACAACTTCATATGGAGGCCAGCAATAAGGAGGGATGGCTCTCGGGTCTTGCCGGGGCTGTGCTGGAACGCCGGGAGAAGAACGGTATCGAGCTGGCTGTGGCCTTTCCTGCCGCCGGGATTCCCCGGGATACAGCCGGTGTGGAAGAAATGATTTATGACGGGTGTTATGTTTATAAAGGGATGGCAAAGAGCGGGGAAAGCGGACTTCTCTGGTATGCCTTTGCGGAGGATACGGCTAATCCTCATTTATATGATGAGAAACTGGAGCTGCAAATGCATGCAATTACCCGGGATTTCCAGCCGGATGTAGTGCATTGCTTCGGCACGGAATATCCGCATACACTGGCCATGTGCAGAAGTTTTCCCCAAAGGGAGAGGATATTGATTGGTATTCAGGGGCTGTGCAAGGTTTATGCGGACGCTTATTTTGCCAGTCTGCCCCGGCGTGTCATCAATACTGTCACGCTGCGGGATTTTTTAAAAAAAGACAGTCTGCGTCAGCAACAGAGAAAGTTTGTACTGCGGGGCGAGATGGAATATGAGGCCGTTCGTCTGGCGGGAAATGTGACGGGACGCACGGCATGGGACAGGCATTACACTGCGGAATGGAATCCAAACGCTCGTTATTTTAAAATGAATGAGACCTTACGTCCGAATTTTTACACGGGACAGTGGAATCCGGAGGAGTGTGAGCCCCATACGATTTTTCTGAGCCAGGGAGATTATCCCATCAAAGGGCTGCACTATATGCTGTTGGCATTGCCTGCCATCCGCAAGGTATTTCCGGACGTGAAGGTTTATATAGCAGGAAACAGTATCATAGGGGAGGACAGTCTGGCAAAGCGCCTGAAAATCTCGGCCTACGGGAGTTATCTGCGCAGACTGATCCGCAGGTATAAGCTGCAGGAGCAGTTGTGCTTTTTGGGCAGATTGGATGCGGAGCAGATGAAGGAGCGTTATTTAAAGAGCAATCTGTTTGTCTGCTGCTCAACTATCGAGAATTCTCCCAATTCTCTGGGGGAGGCTATGATCCTGGGAGTTCCCTGTGTGAGTGCCGATGTGGGGGGGATCAGCAGTATTTTTACCCATGGAAAAGACGGCATTTTGTATGAGGGATTTAAAGGTTCAGACAATTCAATCAATAACATACGAAACAAAACAGAAGGAGAAAATCAGAGCGGAGAAAACGAGCAGGAACGCATTGCTGCCAATCTTGCGGATGCAGTTATCCGAATTTTGTCGAATGCCGGAGAAATGGGAGATTATTCCACGAGTGCAAGAAATCATGCAAAGATTATCCATGAAAAAGAGGCAAATTATATTAGAATGACAGAAATTTATGCAGAAATAATGAATCAAACGGAGGAGTCAGAAAAATCTCAAAAACAGACTTTGGAGCAAAACAGACAAAATCCCCGGTTTGTGTTTGTGTCAAATTATATCAATCACCATCAGATTCCCTTCTGCAATGCAATGGATAAACGTCTGGAGGGAGCTTTTGTGTTCGTGCAGACAGAGCCCATGGAGGAGGAGCGGGTGCGCATGGGATGGCAGGCGCAGACAAAGCTTCCTTATGTAAAGTGTTTCTATGAAGAGCCTGAGTTATGCAGGAAATTAATTCTGGATGCTCCCATGGTTCTCTTTGGCGGTGTAGATAACGAGTGTTATATTCAGGAGAGACTGCAGAGCGGCAGGTCCTTGATTCGTTACAGTGAGCGTCTCTATAAGGAGGGCCAGTGGAAGGCGGTGTCTCCCAGAGGACTGCTGAAAAAATACCATGACCATACCAGATATCGGAAGAAGCCGATTTATCTGCTCTGCTCCGGAGCCTATGTGCCATCAGATTTTCATATTGTCAGGGCGTATCCGGGTAAGATGCTCAAGTGGGGATATTTTCCGGAGACCAGACATTATGATGTGGATAGTCTGATGAACAATAAGAAAGCAGATGTTATATTATGGGCGGCTCGATTCTTGGACTGGAAACATCCTGAGACAGCATTGAAATGCGCCTGTTATTTAAAAGAGAAGGGCGTGCCTTTTCATATGAATATTGTGGGGGATGGAGAGCAGCGTCCTCTGGTAGAAAGGCTTCTGGCGGAATATGAGCTCTCGGACTGCGTGACCCTGCTTGGATATCGGGGGCCGGATGAGGTGCGCGGACTCATGGAGGAGTCTGCGGTCTATATCGCTACCAGTGACCGCAAGGAGGGCTGGGGCGCAGTAATCAATGAGGCGATGAACAGCGGCTGTGCGGTGGTTGCCTCTCATCTGATGGGCGCAGCTCCCTATCTGATTCGTCAGGGTGAGAACGGTTTTCTCTATAATACAGGAAAGCCGGAACAGCTCTATACTTATGTAGAACAGCTTCTGAGGGACAGAGCCCTCTGTGAACGTCTGGGACGGGCGGCTGTGGCTGATATCGAGAACATCTGGAATGCAGAGAATGCGGCGGAGCGGCTGCTGCGATTTTGTGAGACCTGTGAGACGGCTGAGGAGGGCCCATGCTCTCCTGCGGAGGTTATCAGTGAGAGGAAAATGATATGGAAAGCCCTTTGATTACGGTGATTGTGCCCGTGTATAATATTATGGAATATCTGCCTCGCTGTGTGGATTCTATCTGCGGACAGACATATGAGAAGCTGGAGATTCTGCTGGTGGACGACGGCTCCACGGACGGCACGGGTGCACTCTGCGATGAGCTGGCGGCGAAGGACGCCCGCATCCGTGTCTTTCATCAACAAAACGGCGGTTCTTCTTCTGCGCGCAATCTGGGACTGGATCACGCGTCAGGAGAGTACATTGGTTTCGTGGACAGCGACGATTATATTGACAAAAATATGTACCGGAATCTATATAACGCTATTGTGACCTATGATGTGCGTGTTGCCCAGATCGGGCGGGACGAGCGGGATGAACAGGGCAACCGTCTGCCGGATATCTGTGTGCCCCCGAGGAAAGCAGAGCGGATCGGAAGCAGAGATTTTTTGAAAGAACTCCTCATGCATCGGGGAGACTGTTCCTTCTGCACGAAACTCTTTCACAGAAGTATTTTGGAGACGAGACATTTTCCGGTGGGGGCGTTAAATGAAGATTTTCATTTTTTGATACAGCTTCTGCCTGAGATTGGAGATATCATCTCGCTGCCGGAGCAGGCATATCATGTGTTTTACCGCATGGGCAGCAATTCCCGCAAAACGGATAGGGAGCAGTTTTCCCGGGTGTTTGCGGACAGTGTGGTCAATGCGGATGTAGTGATGGAGATGGTGGACAGGGAGGACAGGGAGCTGACAAAGATTGCGCGGCGTTTCGGTATCTTTCAGCGTCTGGAATATCTGCTTCATATTCCCATCAGTCAGATGACGGGCGATAATACATTTTACAGACAGGTAGTACGCACTCTCCGCAAAGAGTTCTTTGCGGGACTGTTCAATCCCTATCTCACGATGAAAAACAAACTTTATATGACGCTCTTTGTCATTGCTCCTAAAAGTGTGCGCAGACTGCACAGAAGATTAAAAGGCTTTGACAAATAGTACCACCTGAGAGAGAATAATTATTATGATATAATCTTCACAAAGGGAAAAACAATGCTCAAAAACAATGCTCATAAGAAAGGTCAAGTGAGATGCCTATGAAAAAAATTTTTAAAAATAAAATCAGACGATTTACGGCAGGAATTCTCACATTGCTGATTTTGGCGGGAGTTTTGTGGGAAGAGAGCGCCACAGCGCAGGCAGTAGAAGCAGCAGGAGAACGTGCAGTTCAAGAGGCAGCTTCTGCTTTCGATGGAGATACGCGGGAGGTTTCCGCCATAGCCGCGGAGCGGGATATCATGGCTCTGCTCTATCTCTGCGAGGAGTATGATGTGCACAGGGAGGCATCGCTGGACAGTGCCGTGTCGGACACGATTTTCAGCGGGCAGACAGTCTTTATTCAGGATGCATATTATAATGAAGAGGAAGAGATACTCTGGGCTTTAGTCTCTTATACAAATGGCGGAGGCAATACGGGCAGCGGCTATGTGGAGCGTCAGATGCTGGCCTGTTCGGACGAGCGTTTTCTGGATTGGGAGCAGGCTTTTTACCGTGAGACAGGTATTTCCGGTGGGAGCCAGAGCAGCCTCTATGCCATGGATACGAGAGGCGTCTCCGCGGATATCGATCAGTTTCCCGAGAGCTATCAGGCGGCGCTCACTGCCCTGAAAAACAAGCATCCTCAATGGATTTTTGTGCCCATGGACACAGGCCTTAACTGGAGTACCGTCATCACAGAGGAATTGAAGGGCGGAAAGAGTCTGGTTCACAAGAGCTTTCCCGATTACACCAAGGATGGCGCGTACGACGACGGAAACTGGTTTTACGCCACCAGAGGGATTCTGGAGTACTATATGGACCCCAGGAACGGCCTCACGGAGGATCGGATTTTTCAGTTTGAGCTTCTGACTTATAATGAGACCTATCACACCGAAGCCGCGGTAGAGCGCTTTTTGCAGAACACTTTTATGAGAAGTCCCGGGAATGCACCGGGTACAGTCATGACTTTTGCGCACATTTTCTGGGCAGTGGGAGCAGAGGAAGGCCGTGAGGTCAGCCCTTTTCACCTGGCCGCCAGAGTGTATCAGGAGCAGGGACAGGGAACTTCCGGACTTATCTCCGGCAAATATCCCGGATATGAGGGATATTATAATTATTTTAATGTGGGTGCTTCGGGAACCAGTACTACTCAGGTAATCGAGAATGGTTTGAAGTATGCCAAGGATCATGGCTGGAATAATGCTTATTTTTCGATTTTAGGCGGTGCGGATGTGATTTCCGCCAATTATATCAAAAAGGGACAGGACACGCTGTATCTGCAGAAATATAATGTCAATCCAAAGGCCAGCAATGCGCTTTACACCCATCAGTATATGCAGAATATTTCCGCGCCTACCACTGAGGGCTCCAGCATTAAGCGACTCTATGCGTCCGCGGATTCCCTGAATAACAGTTTTGTGTTTAAAATTCCTGTGTATAAGAATATGCCGGGAACGGCATGTCCCTATCCCTCTGCCACATCTACTGAAGTGAGACTGCAGATTCCCGCGGGATATGACAGCACGGTGTGGATTGACGGCGTGCCCTACACACCACAGAATGATAACGGTACACAGGTTGTAAAGCTCGGGGACGATAAGGCAAAGAGCGCCGTGGTCTACAGCTATGACGCCGCCGGTGTACCCACGGGTATGTATGTGTGGACACTGACTTATCAGAGCGGTTCCTACACGGCTAAGGCACAGCCGCAGCTCAAGGATCTGTTGTCTTATCATGGATTTTCCGTACGCATCTCGGGAGCCCCGGGCATCCGCATGAAATCCGGCATCGCAACGGATATAAAGACAACGCTGACGCAGACAGGAATAGACGGCTACAAGCTGAAGGAGTACGGGACATTAATTTCGGACAATGCCAATCCGGCGGAGCATCCGCTGGTAAAGGGCGGCAAGGGCATTCTCACCGCCATGTCCTACGGGACGGACGCCAAGGGACAGAAGCTGGATAAGGTCTATGAGACCGTAGACGGAAGACAGCGCTTTACTTCCGTGCTGGTGGGACTTCCGAAAGCACAATACAGCACCACATATGCCTTCAGAGCCTACGCCGTATTGGAGAAAAACGGTGTGGAATGTGTGGTGTATGGCCCTGTTACTTCCAGAAGCATGACGGCGCTGGCGCAGCAGATCTTAGAGAACGGCACTTATGAAAAAGACTCCCCGGAGGATATCTATCTGAGAAAGATTCTCGAGGATGCAAAATAAATGAAGATTAAGAAAATTGAGACTCAAAATAAATACGAACGGAAAAAAAGCATAAAATTCATTGACAATTTTTGTCGGACGATACTATCGGTGCTGGTCAGTATCTGTGCAATATTGATTTTAATGGTGATGCCCTTCTATTTTCAGGAGGGCTATACCCATATCGGCACGGATAAATCTTATTTTTTCCGCACAGGTATCATGAGGATGGCAAAGCTGATTCTGCCGGTGCTTGCAGTATGGCTGGCCTGCATTCTTACGGAATTTCTGATTCACAGAGAGAAAGGGATGTTAAAGAGCCGGGCTGCCGATATGCGCCGCCGGCTTGTGACCACGGACATTTTCTGTTTTCTTTATTTCATAGCCGTTATTGTTTCTTATTTTTGTTCGGATTATAAACAGACCGCGCGCTGGGGCACCCGGGGCTGGTTTATGGGAATGTTTCCGCAACTTGCGCTGGTGGCGATCTATTTTCTCCTGTCCCGGTTTCAGTTGCGGGAGAAGTGGATATTCTGGCTGTGCCTGCCGGTGTCTGCGGTGACTTTTGTGCTGGGATATCTGAATCGTTTTGATATCTGGCCGCTGTCCATGCCGAATTCCGGGCTGCCGCTCTACATTTCTACGATAGGAAATATCAACTGGTATTGCGGGTATATAACGGCGGTGTTTTTTCTGGGTGTGGGGCTTCTGTGGCTGGACAAGGGAACGAAGCGGTCGTACACAGCGTTGCTGTCGATATATGTGTTTACGGGTTTTGCCGCGCTGATTACCAATGGCAGCGACAGCGGTTTGTTTGCCCTATCAGTGGTTCTGTTTGTGTTGTTTATACTCTCGGCCCGGGATGAAGATATTTTGAAAATCGGACGGTTTTGGCTGATTATTTTACTGCTTGCCGGGGCCGGTTTAGTGACCATGGGACTGCGGTTTATGTTTCCCGGGCGCTTCAATTACACTACCCGACTGGGCGATCTGTTGACCTGCAGCCCGTTTCCGGTGATTCTGCTGGGAATAGGGGCGCTGGGACTGTGGCTTGCGAAGCCCCGTGACAAGCGCATTACGATTGCAAGGCATGTTATGAAAGCAATGCGCATTGCCGCGAGAATACTCTGTGTGGCCGTTCCTGCCGGGATGCTTGTATTTGTGCTGATGATTGCCGTAAATACCATGCGGCCGGGCACTCTGGGGCCTTTGTCGGACAAATCGATTTTTACTTTTAATAATGCATGGGGGAGCCACAGAGGCGCAACCTGGAGCATTGGACTACGCTGTTTCGGAGAACAGAACCCGCTGCACAAGCTGGTGGGTGTGGGGCCGGACTGCATGTCGGATTTTCTCTATACGGATGCCAGCCCTGCACTTTTGGAGACTGTGCGGGAAGCCTTTGAGGGACGCAGGCTTACCAACGCCCACTGTGAGCTTCTGACCCTTCTGGTGAATGTGGGTATCTGGGGCGGACTTGCCTTTGCAGGAATCCTGTTCAGTGTGTTAAAAAGATTTTTGAGCGCCAGAGAGCACAACGCCTATGCCGCCGCATGCGGGCTCTGCGTGCTGGCCTACTTCGCCAACAATCTGTGGAGCTTCCAACAGTCCATGAGCGTGGCCACCATATTTGCAGTGATGGGATTGGGAGAGCGCTTCCTGCGCAGGGAGCGGGATAGCGATTCAGGACGTTAAAAATTCAAAACAATTATCAGCCATACGTATTTTCTTTTTCCAATACCCACGGGCAGTGGAATGCAATCTCTATTTGCAGCACAGGCGCCGGGAAATTGTCTTCTATCAAAGCACATTTATTTGTAAAGCCAATTTTATAATTCTCTGCTATGGAATACATACTATCATCATCTAATGCGGACAAATGAGAGTTTTCCTGATCCCATTGAGAAATCCATACATCCGTGTTCGACATCATCACCCCACAGACATGATAGAAACCTCCATAATAGATTGACTTCCCATCATTTTCAGCAACATACGCGATGATTTCAGCAGCTTTTTTCAGATCGACGCCTATCTCTGCAAAAAATGATTTTACCTGGTCCGGAAAATAGTCTACAGCTCTTTCATAATTACAACATCCGTCGCATTGACATCCACTCGTGATAAAGTCTGCCTGATTATAAAAGGCACGAGTTTTTTCGACATCGATATC
This sequence comes from Acetatifactor sp., assembly GCA_029055435.1. GTDB lineage: Bacteria > Bacillota > Clostridia > Lachnospirales > Lachnospiraceae > Acetatifactor. Next base: position 53,209 of record JAIDDH010000104.1, on the reverse strand, counting down.
TACCTTATAGTTTCCAAACAAATATTCCATTTTGCTCCTCCGGCGTGTCCTTTTTCATTAATTATAATAAAATAAAAAGGATAGAGAAATCAATAATTTAGCGGAGATAACGGCTATGAAAAACGTATTAATTACAGGCGGTACAGTTTTTGCCAGCCGGTATGCGGCAGAGTATTATGTCAAAAAAGGATATCATGTATTTGTTTTGAATCGGAACAGCAAAGCTCAATCAGAGGGAGTTACATTGATTGAAGCTGACAGACATTGACCAAACGAAATCCCAACGCCTATATTTTACGTCCGCCATATTTGTATGGACCGATGAACAACTTATATCGGGAAGCGTTTGTTTTTGAATGTGCATTAAATAACAGAAAATTCTATTTGCCCAAAGAGGGACAATTGAGGCTGCAGTTTTTTCATATAAATGATTTGTGCCGGTTCATGGATATTATTCTGGATAAAAAACCTGCTACTTTAGCTTTTATGACTATGAATATTGCCTTGAGGTGACATCTCAAGAGATGCTGATGCCGGAGACAAAATCACTGGAAGAAGGATTGAAAGAATCATTTGAATGGTATTTGAACAATTCCACTGCTATAAATAGAAAACAGTATATCCAGTTTATTGACACAAATTTTAATTGAAATACCTCATCTAATATCTCGTCAAAAGATTCATATCGTTTGTAATTGCCTGGATTTTTCTTCATCTCTTCATATCACACGAACATTGATATTTGTTGTAGCCATATAGTCTATCACCGTAAGAAAAAATAATATGCCATATTTACTGCACTCTATGCAGCATAGGGTGAAAAAATACAGATGAGGAGTAAAATTACATTAAGAGTATGACATAGGGAGGATAGCAATGGATGCGTATTTGATAGGGTGTTTTCTTAGTGAATTGAGAAAACAAAAAGGAATGAAACAAAAGGAAGTGGCGGAGGCAATACAAGTCTCGGATAAAGCGGTGTCCCGGTGGGAAACCGGCAGGGGTATTCCGGACATAGATTCCTTGCAGCGACTGAGTGATTTTTATGAAATCAGCATTAATGAAATATTGGCGGGGCGGTATCTGAATGCGGATGAGGTGAAAGAAAGTTCGGACAATAACCTGCGAAGGATGGGGAAAGAAGCATCTAATTTTAAGAAAAAGTTACTTGCGGCAATTGCTGTAAATATAGTGCTTCTGGTTCTGCTCGTAGTTGTATTTCTGTTCGGCAAGCCGAAATCAGGAGTAGGAGTGAGGCCATTCGGACTGGCGGCAGAAAGACGTTATGAATATTCGGAATCCGACATGAATATTTTTTTTCGGGATATCGCCCGATTAGAAAATGCAGGCACAGAATATGATATTGATTTTGATACGAACCACAAAATAATAGTTATATCGATAGTTGAGTATCAATATACGGGAACAATAGAGGAATTTGAGAATCTTACACTAGAGGATATAAAAATCCCTCATCCAGATTTAAAGTAAAGGGGTGGAAATTATGAAATTTTGCATAAGAGCTTTGTTTGTTCTAACAGTGCTGGTTTTGCTTTGTAGCGGCTGCGGAAACTCCGGACAGGCAGCCATGGGGCGCTATGTGGAGGAGCAGGTCGCGCTGCCGAATAGTCGGGGCAATTATACTGCGCTGGTGCAGGGAGAGCAGAACCTGCGCTTGATAGAATCATACGGCGGGGACATGGTCTGTATGAATGACGGAACGGCTTTTGAAAAGGCAGAAATGCCACCTGCCGCATCTGGAAATAATGCTTCCTATGCATCATCCTGTGAAGTGGGGGCTCCTGACGGAAGCAGGATTGTGGCGGAATATCCGGAGGGTGTCCGAAGATATACGCTGGTGACTGCTGACGGCAGGGAAATCCTGCTGGAAAAGATCAAAGAAGAGGAATACCCCCATTTTTATTATGGAGCAGATTATTTCTATATGTGCAAGGGATACGAGATATACCAAATCGACCCGGCAACCGGCGAAATGCTGTTTTTGACAGAAAGCACTTTCTATCCGCTTTACCTTGCGGCAGATGAAGATATGTTATTCGTTGTTCATTCAAGCGGAGTGCTGCTGTATGATCTGCAGAACAAAAAAGTTGCAGAGAAACAGGACGAGACTCTGTCTTCCCTGCTGGCCGGGAAATTGGACAATTCCGTAATTGAGACTTCTCCTTTGATTCTTTACCCCTGCGGATCCCGCCGTTCCGGCGAGGATGAAATCCTCCTGCTGATGCGAAGCGGGATATATTCCTATAAGCTATACGGCGGGGAAACGGAATGCATTCTTGACGGAGACATGTACAGCATCAGCGATGTGGATAAAGAATTTGCCGGCATGGCTGTGACGGAAGGGGAAACGGGGCGTATATTTTATATTTTGTATTCGGACGGGAAACTGATGCGCTATGTCATGGATGAAACCCTTCCTGCAGAGCCGGAGAGCTGCCTGCGGGTTTACAGCCTTTACGAGGATGGAAATATCCGGCAGGCAGTCAGCGCATTCCGCAGAAAATACCCGGAACTGAGCATCCGGTATGAGGTGGGAGTGAAGCCGGACTATGGCATGACAGAGGAAGATGCCCTCAGGAATCTGAGCACGGAGCTGTCAGCAGGTACCGGGCCGGACATTCTGGTAATGGATGACCTTCCCATTGATTCCTATATAGAAAAAGGTGTTTTGGAGGATTTGTCTTCTCTGCGGGAAACTATGCCGGAGGAAGAATATTTTATGCCGGTGATAGACGGGTTTGCATCGGAGGCAGGGCAATATGTGATGCCCCTTACCTTTGCGGTGCCCGCATTGGGCGGGGATGCGGAAAAGATTCAGGCAATGGAAGAGATTCAGAGCCTGCAGCAGCTTGCGCAGGAGCTGGAGAAAGCTGCAGGAGCGCAGGAAGGTTCCGTGATAGGAACCCGTTCTGCAGAAGAAACGCTCCGCCTTTTTGCCCAATCCTCCATGGGGGCATGGATGACGGAAGACGGCACGCTGGACAGGGTTGCGGTGGAGGATTTCCTGACACAGGTGAAGAGGATTTATGACCTTCAGATGGAAAGACTGCCGGAAGGTACAGAAAGTATATATATAGGAGGGACGAATTGGGGCAATGGGGAGAATGTTCTAGTAAGGAAGCATGGCTCTCATGGCCTGTCAGGGGCTCTCTCTGTCAAGTTGATGTTTCCTGAACAGCCTTTCTATGCAGGATATTTAAGCAGCGCATGGGAGGACTATCCGCTGGCACAGGGGCAATTGGACTATGTGGGAGGCAGTTACCGGATGATGCCGGGGCAGAATTACGGAACCTGCCTGCCTGTCAGCTTGATGGCAATGAACAGCGCATCCCAAAATAAGGAGAACTGCAGGCTGTTCCTTACATATATTTTTTCCCAAGAATTTCAGGGCAGCACAGCGTTAAGCGGGACTCCCGTGAACAAAAGCGCTTATCAGAAGAGGCAGGCAAATCCTAAAGAGGACAGCACCAGAACATACATGCATTTTGGATATAGTACCCCGGATGGAACATTTGCTGTTCTGGGAATCTATTGGCCGACTTCGGAGAATTTTGTCAAGCTGGACAGCCTGTTTGAGAGCGTTTCGGGGGTGAATTACTGCGATAACCGGATATATGAAGCGGTGATCGAATATGGACAGAGGGCACTGACAGGAGAGATTGGCATAAAGGAGGCTGTAGATGAGATGGAAGAAGAATTGGAAATATACCTTGCGGAATAAAAATGTACTTTTTTTATTGCCAAGCCTTGCAGGAGTGACCTTTTTTGTGATGGTGCCTTTTGCAAAAGTTGTGCTATCTTCTTTCTGCACGGCCATGTCCGGTGAGTTTGTGGGAATAAAGAATTATGCCACAGTACTCCGCAATTCGGCGTTCCGTCTTGCCGCTGCAAATACGCTGCGTTTTATGGCGGCGGGGCTTCCCCTGCTTCTGATCCTGAGCCTGGGTCTTGCGTTGATGATTCACAGAAAGCCCGTATATGACAGATATAAGTATCTGTATCTTCTGCCCATGGCAGTACCGGCTGCCACAATGGTTCTGGTGTGGAAGCTGCTGTTCTCGGAACAGGGGTTCCTAAACAGGGCATTGGGAACCCATGTGGATTTTCTGGGGGAAAAAAGCGCATTTTTGATTTTGGTAATCAGCTATTTGTGGAAAAATCTGGGATATACTGTGGTGCTTTGGCTTGCCGGACTGAAATCCATACCCGGAGAAATCATAGATGCGGCAAAGGTGGACGGGGCAGGAAAAGTACAGGTTTTTTTCAAAGTAACGCTGCCCTGCCTGAAAGGGAGTATGTTCACCATCCTTGTGGTGTCTATCTTAAATTCCTTTAAGGCGTTTAGGGAGGTCTATTTGGTGGGAGGCGCATATCCCCAGAAGAGTATCTACATGATTCAGAATGTATTTAATAATTGGTATGTGAATTTAGAGCAGGATAAGCTGGCAGCCGGGGCGGTGCTGCTGGTGGCGGTCTTGGGGACGGTCAGTTTTCTTCTCCGGAGGCAGTGGGACAGGGAGGATTAGCATGAACAAAAATAATGCAAATCGGTGGCTAAGTTGGTGTATGGACAAGCTGTCCCTGTTCTGTATGATTGGGACGGGAATTCTGATCTGTATGCCCCTTGTAATACTCTTCTGTGGTTCGGTTACCGATGCCATTGAATGGAAAGAACGGACAGCACCGTTACTGCTGGATAATCAAGGATATATCAGCTGGAAATGGATACCGGATTATCCCACTTTGGAAAACTATAAAGAACTTCTTTTTTATGCTCCGGACTTTCTGGTATTATTCTGGAATTCCATAAAAATAGCGGCGTGTATACTTGTAGGACATCTTTTGATTGGCATTCCGGGGGCATGGTTTTTTGCAGTTTATCAGAAAGGGAGGGGAGTGCTGTTTTTCATTTATATTGTACTTATGCTGCTGCCCTTTCAGGCCACCATGCTGGCAAAATATATAGTATTAAACAGCGCCGGGCTGCTAGACAGTGAGTGGGCGGTTATCCTGCCGTCCGTGTTTTCCACTTTTCCCGTGTTTCTGATTTATAGAGGCTTCAGGAGAATCCCTGCGGAATTGTTTGAGGTGGCAAGAATAGATGGTGCCAATGAGTGGACGATTTTAGTGAAAATCGGGATGCCTCTGGCAGAAAGCAGCATTACATCAGCGTTTGTCCTGAGTTTTTTTGAGGTGTGGAACATGGTGGAGGAGCCCCTTGCCTTTTTGAAAGATATGTCTTTGTGGCCTCTGTCCCTGTTTTTAGCCCAGATTGATACAACGCAGGCAGGGCGGGCATGTGCGGCATCCGTGATTACCCTGATTGTATCTTTCTTTGTATTCGGAATCTTTAAGGATTCTTTAGAGCAGGGGATTGTGTCTTCTGCATTGAAAGGGTAGGAGTAAATACATATGTCAAAAAGTAAAAAATATGCTGTCATCGGGTTCGGCATTTTTCTGGGATTTATGGCAGTATGCACAGTTATAGCGAAAGGAATCTACCGTTCCAGGTTGCCTAAGGTTACCACACAGGCTCCTTACAGCGGCAGTTTTTCCCATGAAATTAAAGTAGACGGTGTAGTGAAACAGGAGCAGGAATATGGCATTTTTGTGGAAAGCGGATTGAGGGTATCTACTGTTGTGGTACGGAATGGTGCGTACTTTGAGGAAGGAGAGCCTCTTTTTCAGGTCTGTATCGATGACCTTCAGGAGATCATTGACGAAAAAGAGTTGGAAATCAATCAGTTAAGAAGCATCCGTAAAGAAAGCGTCCAGACAGAGAATGACAGGAAGCAAAAGCAGCAGACGGCAGCAGCACGAGCAAGGGAAGATTATGATAATGCAGCCAAAGAGGCGGATGCCCGGATAGAAGCATGCACGCAGGCATTGGAGGCCGCAAAACAGGAGCTTTCCCTTTATGAGGAATATCTGGAGGATTTTCAAGCTGACGGCAATGTAAGTGGAGAAGATGTGGAAGGCGGGGATTCTACGCAGCAGTACAATCTGCAGGAGAAAAGACTCAAACTTCAGCAGAATGTGAAATCCTGTAATCAGGAGTTGGAAAATGCAAAACGCCAGAAAGATACCATCCTGCAGGCGGCATCCCGAGCAATAGAGGATGCTGCCAGTGAAGGTTCCATAAGCAGTTCTGCATATGAGAGCACGGATTTGGAGATTGCCCATAAAGAGAAGAAACTGCTTAAACTGAAGGAACTGAAAGAAGCAGAGGGATGGGTATACAGCGAATCCGCAGGTCGTGTCATAGAATGCCGCATTGCCGTGGGAAAACGGACACAGGACGAGGCTGGGATTCTGTATGCGCTGGATGACGGCGAGAAAGTGATTCAAGCTGTATTTAAGGGCGGCATTGGACTGGAACTTAATGAGGAATTGTCGTTGAAGGCGAACCAGGAAGGTGGAACTCGTATCAATACTTCTGTGGCGGTTGCTTATTTAGAAAAATTAGAAAATGGGGATACCTTGGCGGAAATGTCCGGCGAAGGTCTGGATATCAACATAGGACAGACAGTGGAAGTAAGCTGCCGGTGGCAGACTGAAAACTATGCAGCCTGCATTCCATCCCTGTGCATTCATGATGAGGAAGGAGCAGACTATGTTTATGTGGCAGAGGAAAGAGAGGGGATTCTGGGCACGGAATGGAAGGTGAGGAAAGTTTTTGTCACCATTTTGGATCAGACAGATATGATGACGGCAGTTGAAAGTGCTGAAATCAGCGGGGATACAAAGATTGTGGTGACTTCTACGGACGATTTGATGAACGGGAATGTGGTCAGACTTGTAGGAGATAGAGCGGGTTCTTAAGTATTTTTTCTAGCAACATCTGAAATGACCACAATTCGTCATAGTTGTCATTTCAATCATCAAATGATAGCTTTAGCATGCTCGACAATATACTCCTTAGTTGTTCTATATTTTGCTAAAATAACTGGTATCATATACAGATTATGATAAAATAAAAGGGATAGAAGAATCAATAATTTTATGAAGCTAACTGCTATGAAAATCAATACCAGTTGAGGAGGCATTTTGAATGCACAAGCTATTAACATACAGCACGAAGGCCATTGATACGGAACTGGAACGTAAACGGCTCAGATGGGAAAAATTGTGGCAGGGAAATTATGAGGGTCAAAATTTCTGGGATATCATAAATCAAAGATTGGATCAGCGGATTGAAAAACAGCAGTATGATCGGATCATTGACAGCCTTAGAGATTTTCGTTTACATTATTCCTCTCTTGCAGATTATTACCTGCAGATAGATGTTGACCCTTATAAAGCGAAAGAAAACAATCTGACAGCGGTTCTCCTTATGACTTTCAGGAAAAATCCCACAACCATTGACAGCTGGGGACTGGCGGTCATCAAACTGGCCAATCAGCGGGGAATAGCATGCTACTTGAACGTGATAGAATTACCGCAGTCATTGCTGGATGACAACAGGCTTGATACAAGTAATTTAGTTCTTCCCATAGCGGATAAAATCAATGCTGTCCTGCATGAACGGATAGATAATCGAAACATTCCGGCAGTCCATGAGCGTGGCTACCATATTTGCGATGATGGGATTGGGGGAGCGCTTCCTGCGCAGGGGTGGGATGGCGGTTCACAACAGTTCTGAAAGACAAATATTCAATGGGTCTCATCTGGAGTTTCGCCGGAATTGAGACGGCGTCATACCGGTTTTGGCCTTGAACTGTGTGGCGAGATAATCTCCGTGACAGAATCCGGTTTCCAGGGCGATCTCCATAATGGTTTTATCGGTCTGTGCGAGCAGCGACTGTGCATGCCGGATCCGGACATCGCTCAGATAATCTGTAAAGGACATTCCCAACTGTTCGGAAAACAATCTGGAGAAATAGGAGACGGAGAGGCCTGATTCCCGTGCCAGTTTTTCCAGCGTCAGTTTACAGTCATAATTTTGTTCTATGATATACAGGGATCTGATAATTTTTTCTGACAGGGGAGTGCGAAAATAGACGGCGCTGCCCGGCAGACGTTCTTCCCAGATGGTTGTGAAAAGCCTGAACAGCATTCCCTGTAGAATGACTTCTGTATACTCTGTGCCTTTCTCATATTCATATAGCATTTCGCCAAACATCCGCTTAACTTTTTCCTGAGACTGTCCGGTCAGATGACAGACTTTCTGCTCATAGAGTTCGTCGATCATATATTTTCCGATCTGTCGGAAGAAGGGCTCAATAAAATCTGGAGAAAATTTGATGATGTAACTCTCATAGGGCAGGGCGCTCTGGGGAATTGTGTAATGATATAAAAAAGGCGGCGCCATAGCCACGTCGCCGGCGTGGTAATCAAAGCTCTGGGTCGGCGTGATGGTGCGCCTGTCGCCGGAGATAACGTAGCCGATATTATAGTGATCCGTGGCCATTTGCATGGAATGCATTCGATAATCGGCAGGACGCACATTGTGTTTTATGGTAATCCTTTTTCCCTCGGGCAATATGATCGGCATATGAAATCTCCTCCATTTTAATCTCCTCATTTTATAATATGTCATAATTCCTAAGAAATTTCAAATAAAACCGCATTATTATGAATGAAGCTTTTAAAAATTTGAACTACACTGACACTGTAACCTGTAAAATATCAGAAATCCGCTGAAGCGGGCAGGAGGTATGACTATGGAACCAATCAAAGTTATTGTTCTGGGTGCGGGACGAAGAGGCACGGATGCCTACGCGCCTTATGCGCTGAAAAATCCCGACAAACTGCAGATCGTCGGTGTGGCAGATCCAAGCGATATACGGCGGGAACATATGCGCAGGCTGCATGATATTCCCGCAGAAAACTGTTTTGTCAGCTGGCAGGCATGTCTTCAGAGACAAAAATTTGCCGACGCTGTGTTTATCTGTACACAGGATCAGATGCATTTTGAACCGACTATGAAAGCCATCGAGGCCGGCTACGATATTCTGTTAGAGAAACCTATAGCACCTACTGCCCGAGAGTGTTCTCTGATAGAACAGGCAGCCCGGAAGGCCGGGGTCAGAGTTTTAGTCTGCCATGTACTGCGATATGCCAATCATTACAGAAAAGTGAAGGAGATCGTGGACAGCGGTTTGATTGGGGAGATCGTACACATCAATCATATTGAGGCAGTGGGAGATTATCATCAGGCTCACAGTTATGTTTAGGGGCAACTGGAACAACAGTGAAACCAGTTCTCCCATGATTTTGGCAAAGTCCTGTCATGATATGGATTTGCTGCGGTGGATTATAGGGAAAAAATGTACAAGACTGTCTTCCTTTGGATCACTGAAGTATTTTAACAGAGCGCATATGCCAAAGGGGGCTCCGCCGCGGTGTACGGACGGCTGTATCCATGCTGCGGAATGTCCCTATGACGCCGTTAAGGTATATTGCAGTCCTGACACGTCCTATTGGTTTCAGGCTGCCGCCACGGGCGATCCGAATCCCACACAGGAGAAACTGATGGAGGCGGTCAAGACAGGTCCCTACGGAAGATGTGTGTTTCAGTGCGACAACAATGTTGTGGATCATATGGTGGTGAATCTGGAGTTTGAGGATGAGGTCACGGTGGCCTTTACCATGGCAGCATTTACGCCGGCCATTGAGAGAGAAATGACTATTATGGGTACGAAAGGGTATCTGCGCGGCAGTCTTGAGCAGGAAAAAATCTGGGTGACAGACTTTCTGACCAAGCATACTGAGGAGATAGATACGAAGAACGGGCAGTTTGGACATATCGGACACGGCGGCGGTGATGAGGGTTTGGTCAGAGATTTTGTGCGTGTGCTGCGAGGGGAGGAGACGGGAGACCGGGTGACGGAAATCGGCATTTCCTGTGAGAGTCATATGATAGCCTTCGCGGCGGAAGAGTCCAGACTAAACGGCAGTGTGATAGACATGGAGACATTTATGCGCAGACAGACGGATGCTTTAGTGTAATCTGCACAGCGCGCTGACCGCCCTGTGGCGGGTACAACGCCCGATTTGGGGAAATGCGGGGGGAGATATCATGAGGATTGTCAGGGCAAAAGATTATCAGGACATGAGCGAAAAGGCGGCGCACATGATTGCAGAGCAGATACGCAGAAAACCGGATTGCGTGCTGGGGCTGGCCACCGGGTCCACGCCACAAGGTATTTATGAGAAACTGGCAGAATGGTATTGTGCAGGGGAATTGGATTTTGCGCGGGTGACAACGGTGAATCTGGACGAATACAGAGGGCTTGACAGAGGAAATGTGCATAGCTATTATCACTATATGAAAGAAAAGCTTTTTTCCAGAGTGAATATCCGGCAGGACAGGACTTTTGTGCCGGACGGCATGGAACAGGACAGCGGCAGAGCCTGCAGGGAATACGACGGCATTATCGCCGCCGTAGGCGGCGTGGATCTACAGCTCTTGGGACTGGGGCATAACGGACATATCGGTTTCAACGAACCGGGAACAGATTTTGAGACACAGACACATTGTGTGGAGTTGACCGAATCTACAGTGAAGGCAAATCGGAGATTCTTTTCCTCCATAGAGGAGGTGCCCGGACAAGCCTACACTATGGGTATCGGAACCATTATGCAGGCTGCCGGGATCGTGATGGCAGTAAGCGGAGAGGACAAAGCAGAAATTTTAAAAACTGCTGTCTGCGGGCCGGTCACTACTATGGTTCCGGCTTCTGTACTGCAGCTTCACCGGAATGTGACCGTAATCGCCGATGAGGCGGCGCTTTCGCTTGTGGGAAATGCCGGGCAGGCGTTATGAGAGATCAGAAGGAGGAGCGGCTATGCTTATCAGAAATGCGAGCGTGTATACAGAGGACGGAACATTTGTACCCGGAGATATTTTTATACAGGGAAAATTCTTTGCCGCTTCGAGAGATGCCGGGATGGGAGACTTTTTGGAAGATGCCGGAACAGAGGACATGGTGATAGACGGAAGCGGATGCTATGCTGTTCCGGGGCTGACGGATATCCATTTTCACGGTTGTGCGGGATATGACTTCAGCGATGGCTCCGAGGAGGCATTAAAGGCCATGGCGCAGTATGAGGCCTCCGTGGGAGTGACAGGTATGGTGCCCGCCGCCATGACGCTGGGGGAGGAGGAGCTGTTTGCCGTCTGCAGGGCGGCGGAAGCCTATAACAGATCGGCAGGTGCGGGTCAATTGTCAGACATGTATGCCCCGGGGACGGAGTCTGGCGGTCGGGCGAGATTGTACGGCATCCGAATGGAAGGGCCTTTTTTGTCACATGGAAAGAAAGGAGCGCAGAACGAGGCATATCTGCGCACTCCCGACATTGCGCTCTACGACAGGCTGCAGAAGGCCTCCGGAAATCTGATCAAACTGTTGGATATTGCGCCGGAGATAGACGGAGCAATGGAATTGATCGGGAGATTAAGCGGGGAGACCATGATCTCTCTGGCGCACACGGAGGCGGATTATGAGACTGCGATGAAAGCATTTGCGAAGGGGGCGTCCCATGTGACGCATCTGTATAATGCCATGAACGGTTATACACACAGAGAGCCCGGGCTGATCGGCGCAGCCGCAGACTACGAGTCAGTAGGGGTGGAATTGATCTGCGACGGAGTACATGTGCATCCCGCGGCAGTCAGGACGACCTTTAAAATATTCGGGGACGACCGCATTATTTTTATCAGTGACAGTATGCGGGCTGCCGGTCTTGGGGACGGGAGCTATACTCTGGGAGGGCAGCCGGTAAACGTGACGGGAAAGCGGGCTCTTTTGCAGGACGGCACGATTGCAGGCTCTGTGACAAATTTGACGGATTGCATGCGCAGAGCAGTGCTGGAGATGAGTATCCCATTGGCGTCGGCGGTGAAATGCGCGGCCGTAAACCCCGCTAAATGTATCGGTGTTTATGAGCGCTGCGGCAGTATCACTCCCGGAAAGCTGGCCAATGTGCTGCTGCTTCAAAAGGAGAATCTGGAGATAAGACAAGTGATATTGGAGGGAGAATTGATCGGATAAAAGAAACTGGTCTCCATCAAAACTTACCTTCAAGAGCTGTGACCAAATTAAAAATCGTTTCATTAACGGGCAAAGATATTTCTTTGCTTTTTGCCGCCTCAATAACGGCACCGTTTATTTTCCGCACTTCTGTTTTTCTTCCCTCTTTAATATCAGCATAAATGCTTGTGAGTCCGTCAGGAGCATTTTTTAAGTGGTCGTACAGTCTTTGTTTCTGCTCATTCATATCAAATTTATATCCTTGACAGTCGGCAGCAATACATATTTCCTCAATAAGTTTTTCTGCAATATTCCAAGCATTTCTATTTTCAGCCACATATCCCTGCGGTACCTGCAAAAGTCCCGAAAGTATACTTGAAGAAGCATTTATCATAATTTTGTTCCATATCATGTATCCTACATTATCGGATACTTCACACAGAAAACCGCACTTTTCAAATTCCTCGGCTATATATTTAAATCTTTCACTTTTTCCGCATATGGCACCCAAAGCGGAATTTCCTCCACCACTGTGGCACACAGTCCTGTAATCAATTCTGAAACTTCCTTGCTGAGTGGTACCTATAATAACATTTTCCTTGTTGGCATACCTACACAGTATTTCTTCATGGCCTACACCATTTTGTAAAGTCATAAGAACCGTATTTTTTCCTATAATGCTTTTATGTTTTTCGAGAACTTCCTCAGAATTTCCTGATTTAACGAATAAAATCACAAGGTCGACATTTTTAATTTCATCGGTATCGACTGTGGCACTAGGAAAGTACACTTTTTCTTTTTCATCCTTTTCCCTAATAATGACTCCATCTCTTTTTATGCTTTCCATATTTTCTTTATTGCGCCCCACAAGCACAACATTGTTTCTTTCAGACAAATATCCGCCGAATAAAATACCCATTGCACCTGCACCCAAAACAGCAATATCCATATGTATACACCTCGTTTTCATATATTTATAGCTTTCCAATATTATTCTATTACAGCAAATCCTATATATCAACTATAAATGAGCAACTTTGGTATAGTTTCAGCCATTCAGACAGAGGATTATGCCCATAAATATCTGTTATTACGGGCTTAAGTTAATGACATTGCGCGCCAACCTCACCTAAGACGCTAAAGTACAGCGTCGAGTGTTACGAAGTTACACTTTGTATTGACAGTTATTTTTTGAGAGGAAGAGTATTACAATCTTCATTCACAGGAATACTGATATAAGACTCAGTGCTGCAGATTATACTCCAGCCTAAAGCGATGTACCAGCTACATTCAGCGGTATCAAGGCAGAAGAAAGCAACGTCCACAAATCCGACCGTTGCTTTCTCCTGCCGACACTGCTTAATGAACAGGCACATCGAATCAGGCTGAACAGAAACCACTGCAGCGCGCAGCACCTCATTTTAATTTGCTATTTATTGGCAGAAATGCTATAATACAACAGAATATATTCAGATTTTAAGGAGACGGATATGCCGGTCAAGCTTCAGGTGAGCAAAAAGAGAATTTTATATACAGTCTGTTTCTTTTTCTTTTGTCTCATCGACCAGCGGATTAAGACGACCAGCGGTCTGGACGGATGGGGTGAAACCTTCCGGGACCTGACGGGCGTGATTATGGCGGCGCTCATTCTCTCTCATTATCATTTGAATGATTTCAGAAAACGAAAGATTCCTTACCTGGTATGGAGTCTTGTTTGCGTTATAGGGGGAGTTGTTTTCCTGCTGAAAGGACAGGCTCTGGTCTGGTTTGCAAACGACAGAGCAGTTCTTGTGCTGGACATATTTCTCTTTGGAATCATCCTCATCCATACTTTTACAGATTTGATTTTAGAGCGGAAAAGACCGAGGCTTTACAGGCCTTTTGCCCTGGTCTGGCTGATTATGATGGTTCTGATGATTGTATCCCGCAGCGAGTATCTCTGGCCCTTTTGTTATCTGGTGATGTTCGGATGTTTTTATCTGACGGACTATACGGCGGCAGAGCGGGAGGATTTGTTTCAGGGGATGCTGGATGGTATCATCTTGGGATTTTTCATGCTGCAGGGCTGGTGCTTTGCGTTCCGGCCTTATGACGCGGTGCGCTATGTGGGCGTTTACAGCAACTGCAACTTAAACGCTCTGTTTTATCTGGCAGTGCTGGCGGCGGCGCTCACTAAGCTTGCGTATGTGTACCGCAGAGAATGCAGCCGATGGATTCGCCTGTACTATTGGCTGGGTGTGGGAACAGTTTTCGGCTTTTTGTTTATGACGATCAGCCGCACCGGCTGGATGGCGGCGGCGGTGCTGACGCTGGCGGGACTGCTCTGCCTGTGGCGGGTGCTGCCGCGCAGGAACCTGTTTGTCTCCCTGTTCAAGAACGGTCTTATCATAGTGCTTTGCTTTGTTCTGACCTTTCCGCTGGTGTTTGGTGCCGTGCGCTATCTTCCCCCCGCATTTCATCATCCGGTGTGGTTTTTCGGCGAGTGGAATGAGAATAAAGTGCATTCATGGGACAAATGGGACTCGGAGAAATTTGTGAATCTGGACAGGCTGATGAGATCGGCCAGCAGTCGTGTGGCCACGATTTTAGAGCCTGTTTTGGAGAAAATTGCTCCCGGCGGTGAAGCGAAGGAGACACCGGACAATCCTGCGAAGACATCGGAAAACAAGACGAACCAGATTGAGGTATCGCCGCTGCAGCAGCAGCTCTACGATGAGGCGCTGGCTGCAGGATTTGCGCTGGACCGCGCCGACAGAGGTAATGCACTGCTGGTGCGAAAAGCCATCTACCGCTATTATATCCATCTTTTGAATTTCCGGGGACATCCCGACTCTGAGCAGGGCTTTCAGATTTTTCCCAATCAGAGAATCGGACATGCCCACAATATCTATCTGCAGTACGGAGTGGACTTCGGTATTCCTGTGATGCTTCTGTTTACGGTACTGATTGGCTGGTCCGCAGTGAGCTTTGTAAAGGAATTTGTCAGGAAACCCTCCGAGCATTCCGCAGGCTGTCTGCTGTTTTTGCTGATACCTGCGGTGTTCGGGCTTTTGGAATATTGCTGGGGGACGGGAAGTCTGGCGGTGACTCTGCTCTTCGTGATTTGGCAGAGAGTGCTCTGTGGAGATAACACGTAAGGATAATTTGTTATGAAGGAAAAGAAAGAGAATCCTAAAATTTTAAAGGCTCCTTTCAATCGGAGGGCGGCATTGGTGCTCATGGACATCATGGCGATTATGGTGTCTTCCTTTGCTGCGCTCTACATTCGCTTTGAATTCAGTTTTCGCGCTATTCAGCCGGTATTTTTAAAAAACTATGAGTATACTCTGCCCTATAATATCTGCATGACCCTGATTCTGTTCGTGCTGTTTCGGCTTTACCGGAGTGTGTGGCGCTATGCCAGTGCCACGGAGCTGATTAACATTGTGTTTGCCACCACCACGGCTGCGCTGGCGCATCTGATTTTCTGCAGTGCCACCAGATGGCACATGCCCCGCAGCTATTATTTTCTTTATTGGATATTGCTCTTTGGCTCGGTCTGTTGCATCCGCTTCAGCTATCGTATTCTGCGGATGTTTCGCTCAAAGTATCGGGAGAGCATCGACAAAAATCCCAGAACAACGGTGATGCTCATCGGTGCGGGAGCTGCAGCCAACGCAATCTTGAAGGAGATCGAGGTCAGCCGGTATCTGAATTTACAGGTGAAATGTATCATCGACGACCAGCCCGGGTGCCACGGCAAATTCATGCGGGGAGTACCTATTGTGGGCGGCAGGGAGAGCATCGCGGCGGCGGCAGAGCAGTACGGCATTGACGAGATTATTTTTGCCATTCCCTCCGCGGGCAACAAGACCCGCAAGGAGATTCTGGATATCTGCAAGGAGACGGGCTGCAAGCTTCGAGCATTGCCCGGAGTGTATCAGCTTATCAACGGGGACGTGTCGGTCTCCGAGCTGAAGGAAGTGGAGATTGAGGATTTGCTGGGCAGGGAGCCCATTCAGATTAACACGGCGGAGGTGCTGGACTATGTCCACGGCAAGACCGTGCTGGTGACGGGCGGGGGCGGTTCCATCGGCAGCGAACTGTGCCGGCAGATTGCCGCACATCAGCCCAAACGTCTGGTGATGCTGGATATTTATGAGAACAACATCTACGAAATCCAGCAGGAGCTTCTCCGTAAATACCCGGAGCTGGACATGGTCGTGCTCATTGCCTCGGTGCGCAACACCCGGCGTGTGCAAACAATTTTTGAAAAATATCGCCCGGATATCGTGTATCATGCAGCGGCTCATAAGCATGTGCCGCTCATGGAGGACAGTCCCAACGAGGCCATCAAAAACAATGTGCTGGGCACTCTGAAGACCGCACAGGCGGCGGATCGGTGCGGTGTGGAGAAATTCGTGCTGATATCCACAGACAAGGCGGTGAATCCCACCAATATCATGGGGGCCTCCAAACGTATCTGTGAGATGGTGGTTCAGATGATGAACCAGAAATCCCGGACCAATTTTGTGGCGGTGCGCTTCGGAAATGTGCTGGGCAGCAACGGAAGTGTGATTCCCCTCTTTAAAAAGCAGATTGCAGAGGGCGGTCCGGTGACGGTGACACACCCGGATATTATCCGATATTTTATGACGATACCGGAGGCGGTGTCTCTGGTGCTGCAGGCAGGAGCATACGCCAGGGGCGGAGAAATCTTTGTGCTGGATATGGGCGAGCCCATGAAGATACTGGATCTGGCGCAGAATCTGATCAAGCTCTCCGGCTACCGGGTGGGCGAGGATATCGAGATTCAATTCACGGGCCTGCGTCCCGGGGAGAAGATGTACGAGGAACTGCTCATGGATGAGGAGGGGCTTCGACAGACTGCAAACCAGCGCATCTATATCGGCAGACAAATAGAGTTTGACGCGGAAGTATTTGAGAGACAGTTGGAGAAGCTGAAGGAACATGCAGAGTCCGAGACCGCTGACATCAGGCGGGACGTACAGGAGATTGTACCCACCTATCACTTTGAATAAGAGGTTAAACAATGGGAGAATTCAAGGCGTTTGAAAACAAAATCTGGCTTTCCAGTCCCACCATGCACGGCGAGGAACTGGAATATATGACTCAGGCCTATGAGACGAACTGGATGTCCACCGTGGGGGCCAATATCAACGAGGCAGAGCGACTGGCCTGCGAGAAGGTCGGCTGTGCTCATGCGGTGGCTCTGTCCTCGGGCACGGCGGCTCTGCATATGGCGGTAAAGTTGGCGGGAGTGAAACCCGGGGAAAAGGTCTTTTGCTCGGATATGACCTTTGATGCCACGGTGAATCCCGTGGTGTACGAGGGGGGCGTGCCGGTTTTTATCGACACGGAGTATGATACTTGGAATATGGATCCGGCGGCTCTGGAGCGGGCTTTTGAAATCTATCCCGAGGTGCGGGTGGTGGTGCTGGCCCATCTCTACGGGACGCCCTGCCGCATGGAGGAAATCCGGGCAGTCTGCGACAGACATCACGCGGTGATCATCGAGGATGCGGCGGAATCTCTGGGCGCTTCCTATAAAGGAATACAGACGGGGCGGCTGGGAGACATCAATGCTGTCTCCTTCAATGGAAACAAAATCATCACCGGCTCCGCGGGCGGGATGCTTCTCACGGACGATGGCAGGGCCGCGGATAAAGTGCGGAAATGGTCCACCCAGGCCCGGGAGAGCGCGCCATGGTATCAGCATGAAGAGCTTGGTTATAATTATCGTATGAGCAATGTGATTGCAGGAGTGGTGCGGGGACAGTTTCCCCATCTGGAGGAGCATATCGCTCAGAAAAAGGCGATTTATATGAGATATCGGGAGGGCTTCCGAGACCTGCCCGTGACCATGAATCCTTATGACGCGGAAGACAGCGAGCCCAATTTCTGGCTCTCCTGTATGCTGATTGACAGAGAGGCCATGTGCATACAGGTGCGGTCGGAGCGGGAGGCACTGTACATCAGCGAGCCGGGCAAATCCTGCCCCACGCAGATACTGGAGACTCTGGAGCAATACAATGCCGAGGGGCGTCCCATCTGGAAGCCCATGCATATGCAGCCCATCTATCGCATGAACGGCTTCGTCACCAGAGAGGGCGACGGCAGGGCTGTGACCAATGCCTATATTGACGACGGCGCAGTGGGAGCGGACGGAAGACCTCTGGATGTGGGCATGGATATCTTTGACCGCGGACTGTGCCTGCCCAGCGACAACAAGATGACAGAGGAGCAGCAGGATATCATTATCGAGATGGTAAAGAGCTGCTTTGGAGAATAAGGTTAAACAAAATGACACGAAAGCGGATTTATGAGAACTATATAAAGAGAGGTCTGGATATCCTCTGTGCCGTGCTGGCAATCCTGTTCTTTTGGTGGGTCTTTGTGATTGTGGCGGTTCTGGTGCGGGTGAAGCTTGGTTCGCCGGTGCTCTTTACCCAGGATCGGCCCGGAAAGAACGGCAAAATCTTCCGTCTCTATAAATTCCGTTCCATGACGGATAAGAGGGATGCGCAGGGAAAGCTTTTGCCGGATGATGAGAGGCTTCCCCGGTTTGGACGCATCCTGCGTTCCACCAGTATGGATGAGCTGCCGGAGGTCTTTAACATTCTTAGAGGAGATATGAGCATTGTGGGTCCCAGGCCTTTGCTGGTGGAATATCTCCCCTATTACACGGAGGAGGAAATGCACCGCCATGATGTGAGACCGGGACTCTCGGGCTGGGCGCAGGTGCATGGCAGGAATGCCACGGGCTGGGAGGAGCGTTTTCAATACGATCTGTACTATGTCCGGCACTGCAGTTTCCTGCTGGACTGCAAAGTAATTCTCATGACGGTTGGAAAGGTGCTCAAGCGCTCGGACGTTCTGGTGGGCAAGCAGATACCTGCGGGGAGACTGGATGTGGCGCGCAGAGATCAGAAGAGGGAAGTTTGACGGAAGGTTGAAATAAATGCAAATGAATCAAAAAACGATTAAAACGGCGGTTTCCATACGAAAATTTGAGGAGAGGGATATCCCCGACAAGGTGCGCTGGATCAACGATGAAGCCAACAATCAATATCTGCACTATGAGCTGCCGTTGGAGGAGGAGAAGACGCTTGTCTGGTTTCGCGGCAATCAGAGCCGTGAGGATCGCTATGACGCGGTGATTGAATGGGCGGGGGAACCGGTGGGCGTCATCGGACTTTTGTCCATAGAGGACGGACAGGCGGAGTATTATATCACCATGGGCGAGGAGCGGGCCAAGGGCAGGGGCGTTGCGAAACAGGCCAGCCTGCTCTTGCTGGAATACGCTTTTCGTGGGCGCGGTCTGCGCAGGGTGTATCTCTATACGGAGGTGGAGAATCTGGCGGCGCAGAGACTGTTTGAGCGCTGCGGTTTCCGAAGGGTGGGCCTGGCAAAAAAATCTGCCGTAAACAGAGGCAGGGTGGTTGACCGTTATTTATATGAGATATCCCGTGCGGATTTTCTAAAACGGCAGGATATGGAAACTGCACCCGCCCCGATTCTTTTTCTGGAGGACGGTCCCAATCAAATATATATAAAGAGGGATGACCTGATTCCTTTTTCGTTCGGAGGCAACAAGGCCAGAAAGGCAGTTCTCTTTTTCCGGGAGATCGATGCAGGGGATTATGATGCGGTGGTGACATACGGCAGCAGCAGCTCGAATCATTGCCGGGTGATATCCAACATGGCGGCGGCAAGAAAGCTGCCCTGCTATATTATCAGTCCCGAGGAGGCGTCCAAACCTACGGCCAACAGCAGGATGATGGAGCTTTTCGGCGCGGAGATCACCGTGGTGCCCGTGGAGCAGGTTCACGATACCATCGAGCAAAAACTGCAGGAGCTGCGAAAAGCGGGCAGGAATCCCTACTTTATCGCGGGGGGCGGCCACGGCAATATCGGCACTCAGGCCTATGTGAACTGCTATCAGGAAATCCGGGATTATGAGCGCGAAACAGGGATTTATTTTGACTATATTTTCTTTGCCTCGGGAACGGGGACGACTCAGGCCGGACTGGTGTGCGGACAGCTTCTCGCCGGAGACGAGAGACGGATCGTGGGCATCAGCATCGCCCGCAAGAACCCCAGAGGCAGACAGGTGGTGCTGGATAGCATAGCGGAATATCTCGCGCAGCCAAAATTTGCAGATGAAAAAGCGCAGCCGCCATACACAGAAGAACAGATACAGGCGGCCACGATTTTTGATGACAGCTACACCGGAGAGGGCTACGGGCAGGACAATAAAGATATCAGACAGACCATTGACCGGATGTTACTCTGTCACGGGATTCCCATGGATTCCACCTACACGGCAAAAGCCTATGCGGGAATGCAGAGTTATCTGCGGGAGCGGGGAATTGAAGGAAAGACTGTGCTTTTCCTCCACACAGGCGGGACGCCTCTGTTTTTTGACGATCTGTCAAAGGGGATGGATGCCCGCTGAGCCGGGCAGGGAGGTATCTGAATGGAGTGCAGATTTCGGTTTCATGTGGATGAAAATATATCAAGGCTGGCGTGGTGCGCCGTGCTGGAGCGCGGGAAATGTGCGGATGTCTATTGCGGCGTGGGTGTGGCCTGTGTGAGAGACGCCTTTGTGGAGGGTGCGTGGAACGGGAGCTATGCCGACATGGATTTTGAGCGGGCTGGCTTTCTGTGCGGAAGCGGCGGCAAGATCATCCGGGAGGGCGGGGAGCGCTATTGCTTTGCCACTCCCGATCACGTTCTGGAGAAGCTGGTTCTTGTCAGGAAAGACGGCAGGCTCTTTGTGTCCAACAGCGTTCCCTTTGTGCTGGCAAGGTCGGGGTGTCGGCTGGATATGCAGTATACCGGGTATGAGAGGGATTTCAGCTCTATTTTGAATGGGCTGGATGGCTATAAGCGGGAGATTCCCCTTGCGGAAGGTATGACTCTTTCCTGCTATTACTACTGCAATCTTTTTATTTCTCCTCATGGGGATATCACGGCGGAGGAAAAACAGCGTCCCCGTCCCGTCCACAGCTATGAGGATTATATGACCGCGCTGCTCTCCGATATGAGGAAGCTCAGGGACAATGCCAGGGACGTGGCGCGCAGGAACCGGTACGGGCTGGTGACTACGGTCTCCTCCGGCTATGACGCTGCGGCATGTTCTGCCATAGCAAAACGAATCGGCTGCGAGACGGCGCTGACCTTTGACAGACCGCAGAAGTATGCGGAGGACTGCGGGGATAAGGTTGCGGAGCGGCTGGGCTACCGGCATATCATCAAAGAGGACGCCAATGCGTATCTGAGCCGGGAGGACTTGGTGGAGGCGGAACATGTCTGTTCGGGAGAGCTTGGCACAAGTATTATCTTCAGCGCTTTTGAGCAGGAGTTTCGGGACAATCTGGTCTTTTACGGAGAGCGGGGAGACAAGCTCTGGAATAAGAACTGGCCGACGCCCAATGACAGATTTGTGTTTGAGGGAGAGATGTACGCAGGAATCTCCATGTGCGAGGCCCGGCTGAGAATCGGATTTGTTCTGGTTCCCATGCCATTGTATAAAGCTGCCGCGTGGACTTCCATCCACGCGCTGAGCAATGCGCCGGAGATGGCGGCGTGGTCCGTGGGAGGCAGATATGACCGCCCCATTCCGAGACGTATGGTGGAGGAGGCCGGCGTGGAGCGGGAGCTGTTCGGACAGAAGAAAAAGGGCGCCGGTTTTAATTATCACTATGACACATTGAAGCGGCTGAAAAGCAGGATGAGTGAGGCCTCGTATGACAGCTTTATCTGGTATTACAGGACTCATAGACGGCGGGGACAGACAGCGAGGCTGCTTCGCTACTATTGGAAATCCGCCCCCGATTATCTCAATTATTTATTCCGGAAATTAGGAATCAAAAAGAGGATAGCTGTCCATGACAGGCAGTTCGACAATCCCGGAGCACCCTCCTATCTGATTAACTGGGGCATGGAGATTTTGACGCAGAGATATTTGGCGGCGCAGACGAAACGGGACGCAAAGGCATCCTGACAGATACATATGGCCGATATGACAAAGCCGGCCGGGATAGGGGACAAGGATATGAAATTCAATGCGCAATTCGATACGCAAATTAATATTTTGGTGCTCAGCGCAGGGACCAGAAATAAAGTCATTCAATACTTTAAGCGCGCCCTGACGGATGCGCAGGGCTGCAGGACGGGCAGAGTCATCGCCACGGACATGAGCAGGACGGCCCCGGCAGTATATGAGGCGGATGAATTCTATCAGGTGCCCAGAATGACTGCGGAGGGTTATATCGACGTGATTTTTGACATCTGCCGGAAGGAGAAGATCACGGCAGTATTGAGTCTCATTGACCCGGAGCTGTCGCTGCTTGCGGAGCATGAGGCGGACTTTCGGGAGCTTGGTGTGACGGTAATCGGTTCCTCCTATGCGCTCTGCGAGATGAGTCTGGACAAGATGCAGATGTATAAATGGCTTATCGAACATGGCTATCGGACTGCGGCAAGTTATACAGACACAGCCGCGTTCTATGAGGCAGTCTCTGCGGGGGACATGTCTTATCCGGTGTTTGTGAAGCCGGTGCGGGGCAGCGCCTCCATCGCGATCAGCAAAGCGGAAGATCGTGAGACGGTGGATTTGCTCTTTGCCCATGCGGACAATCTGATGCTGCAGGAATATCTGCGCGGACAGGAAATCGGCGCGGATGTGTATATCGATCTGGTGAGCGGAGAGATCGTGTCGATTTTTACCAAAAAGAAGCTTGTCATGCGGGCGGGGGAGACGGACAAGGCGGTGTCCTTTCGCGATGAAAAGCTCTTTGCGCTGATTCGGAAATTTGTGAGCGAGGCGGGTTATCGGGGCCAGATAGACATCGACATTTTTGAGGTGGATGGAATGTATTACATCTCAGAGGTGAACCCCCGCTTTGGGGGCGGTTATCCCCATGCCTATGAGTGCGGCTGCGACCATATGAAACTGATTGTAAACAATCTGCGGGGCGAAGCCAACGAGCCCCGAATCGGAGATTACGAGGAAGGCATCTGTATGATGAAGTACAGCGATGTGCTGATTCGGAGGCTGGAGGACTGAGGATGATTCTTACGGTATTATTCTGGATATTCGCTTTTATTATCGTGTGGGCCATGGGAGGCTATCAGTTGTGTTTAAAGTTTCTCGCCCGTATTTTTAAGAATCGGAGACTGCAGAAAGATTACAGCTTGCAGCCCACAGTCACCGTAATGATTGTGGCACATAACGAGGAGAAGGTAATCGGAGCAAAGCTTGAAAATGTCATTGACAACGATTATCCCGCGGACAAAATCGACTATATCGTGACGTCGGATTTCAGCACTGACGCCACCGAGGAGATTGTGGAGCGCTTTATCGCCGCCCATCCCGAGCTGCGGATACGCCTGCACCGGGCGAAGGATCACAAGGGCAAGACCAATGCCCAGAACGAAGCGCAGAAGCTTGTGCAGGGAGAAATTCTGGTGATGACAGACGCCAACGCCATGTTTGAGCGCAACGCCGTCACCGAGCTTGCGGCATGCTTTACCGCTCCGGACATCGCCTATGTCACCGGCAGGCTGGCCTATCGGAATACGGACAATAACACCGCCGCCGCGGAAGCCGTGTACTGGGAGTCCGATCTGGCCCAGCGGGAGACGGAGAGCAATATCAGAACCATCACCGCGGGAAACGGCGCAATCTATGCCTGCAGGAACGCTTTGTATTTTGATTTGAATCCCATAAAATGCCATGACGCACATATGCCCCGTCATTATGGATTGCAGGGGCTTCGGGCTCTTTATAACCCGGACGCCGTGGCATATGAGAAAGCGGGGGAAGTTCTGGAGGACGAGTTCAAGCGCAAGGTGCGCATGAACCGCAATATCCTCCCCGGTATCGCGGAGGCTGTCCCCTGTATGAATATCTTCCGGCTTGGATGGTTTTCTTTCTTCTATTTCGGACATAGAACCTGCAGGAGACTGCTCTGGTTTGCCCACGCCATGGTTTACCTCTGCTCGCTTGTGCTGGCGTTCCGCTCCTGTTTTTTCAGAATAGCTCTGGCGGGGCAGACGGTATTTTACCTGTTGTCCCTGTTGGCGCTGAAGACCAGAGCCACCAATAAACTGTTGAAGATGATGGGGTACTATACGATGACAATCGGCGCGCAGTGGGTGGGTGTATTTAATTGTCTGACGGGGCGGTCGAAGGCCACCTGGGATCAGGCTGAGAGCACGAGGTAGGAACCGATGAAGATTGTAAAGGTCAAGGGCGGTCTGGGAAACCAGATGTTTCAGTATGCGTTTCACAGGCTGTTGCAGGAGAAGTACCACTGTGAGGACGTCAGGCTGGATTTGAAATATTACGGGCAGGCGGGTGTGGACGACATCCGTCTGTCCAGGCTGGGCAGAATGCACACCAGATTTCAGGCGGCCACGGATGCGGAGCTTCGCAAAATATGTCTGTTTAAGCACGAGGGAAATCCTCTGAGCAGGGGCTACCGGATTAAAGTCGGTCTGGACGCGAAGCTGAACAAAAAATATTTTTTTGAGAATAACAGGGCGTACCGGGACGTGCCGGGGCTGCTTCATTATCAATATTTTGACGGCTACTGGCAGTCATGGAGATATCTGGAGCCCATCGCCGGGCAGCTGAAGCAGGAGTTTACCTGCGATACCCTGTCGGAGAGGACGTTGGAATACAGGAAGCGCTTTAGCGGCATGAACAGTGTTTTTGTGGGAGTCCGGCGCGGAGACTATTTCGATAACGAGAAGCTGGCCAATCATTATGGCAGGACGGATGTGGAGTATTATAAGAAGGCAGTGGCCTATATGAAAGAGAAACTGGACAATCCCGTCTTCGTGTTTTTTTCCAATGATATGCCATGGGTGAAGGAATATCTGAACGGCGAGGTGCTGGGGCTGGAAGCGGATTCCATCATCTATCGGGAGGAACAGGATATCACGGATGATTTTGAAGAACTGTTTGTCATGCGCTCCTGCCGCAATGCCATTGTCACCAACAGCACCTTTAATTTCTGGGGGGCGTGGCTGATGGAGAATCCGGACAAAATTGTGGTGACTCCGAAGAATTGGTTTAAGGACGGCAAGCCCATCGACATCATTCCCGACGACTGGGTCAGAATCTAAAATGCGCCGAAGCGTGCAATGAGGATAAGCATGAAAATACTGCATATCAATTGTAATTACATCGGAACAAAACTGCATCGCAGCATGATAGAACATTTGAATCTCTTTGGCATTGAGAGCACGGTCTACACGCCCGTTTGCGAGAAGGAGAACGAGGATGTCACGACACAGGGCTGTCAGGTCATCGTCGCCAAATGTTTCCGGAAATGGCATCGCATTTTCTTTGACTACAAGCAGGAGCGGATTTTTCGGGACATACAGAGCAGACTGGATTGCTCCGGCTATGACTGCCTTCACGCATACACGCTGTTCACGGACGGCAACTGTGCCCGCAGGCTGAGTCGTAAGTATCGAATCCCCTATGTGGTGGCCGTGCGGGACACGGATGTGAATGTCTTTCTCAAAAAGGCGTTTTATCTGCGGGGAAGAGCGGTGAGTATCCTGCGGGATGCGTCCGCGGTGTTTTTTCTCTCGGAGGGCTACCGTAAACAGGTTCTGGAAACTTACGTGCCGGAGAGACTGCGCGAAACGATACGCGCAAAAAGCCGGGTCATTCCCAATGGGATAGACGATTTCTGGCTGCAGAACCGCAATACGGATAAACTGCGGGATGTGCCGGAAATTCTGTCGGAGAACCGGTCAGAGAGCTTGCCCGATAAAAAGCTGCGTGTGATATGCGCCGGAGTGATCAATCACCGCAAGAACCATCTGGCTACACAGGAGGCGCTGCAGCTTCTCCGGCAGCAGGGATGGTCTGTGCGGTATCAGATCGTGGGCAAAGTGCTGGATCAGAAATTATTTGAAAAAATTATGACCTATCCCGACACGGAATACATTCCTCAGCAGCCCCGGGAAAAGCTTCTGGAGTATTATCGGGAGAACGACTTGTTTGTGATGCCCTCCCACACGGAGACCTTTGGGCTGGTGTATGCTGAGGCGCTCAGCCAGGGACTTCCGGTGATCTACACCAGAGGGCAGGGATTTGACGGACAATTTGAAGAGGGCAGAGTAGGTTATGCGGTGGCTGCCGACGATCCTGCGGAGATTGCGGAGAGAATCGTGGACGCCGCCAAACGGTATCGGGAACTGACAGAAAACTGCCTGCAGCTTGCGGATACGTTTAACTGGAGGGATATCTGTGAAGAATATCGGGACTTGTATTCGGTGATTTTGACGGATACTCATCCCTCATAACGGAGGAAAAGATTCATGAGTTCATCTCACAAATCGGGGCATTCTATTGAGCGTATTTTCCGAAGAATAGTCGGAAATATTTTGTATTATATGCCGAAAAAAACGGCCAGATCAATTTGGTTTACCAAACAGCATGGCTATAAGATGGATTTTCGGAATCCGAAGACGCTGGATGAAAAGCTGAACTGGCTGCTTGTATATTATATCGGATCGGAATGTGCGGTCTATGCAGATAAAATAGGTGTGAGGGAGTTCGTGTCGGAGAAAGGTCTGGGAGATCTGCTTCCTGAGGTCTATGGCATATGGTCTCACACAAAGGAGATTCCTCTGGATGAGCTGCCGGATCAATTTGTGCTGAAATGCAATCATGCGTCGGGGGGGATGTATTACGAGATCGTCCGTGACAAATCGGCAGTTGACTGGCCTTCGGTACTGAATCGGCTGGAGAAAATGCTCCATACTAATTATGCCAAAACCCATTGCGAATACCATTACGGGTATATAACGCCCCGTATCTATGCAGAGGAGTTTTTGGATGACGGGCGGGAGGAGCGGATGACGGATTACAAGGTTTATTGTTATTACGGAAAGCCGCACTGCATCATGACATGTACTGATCGAAGCAGAGATTTGAAAAAGATATTCTATGATACGGATTGGAACTATCTGGATTATGAAAAAGGAGCTTCGCCGGAAGATGCCGTGGTAGAAAAGCCGAAAGGCCTCCCGGTCATGCTGGAAGCAGCGGCAGTTTTATCACAGACATTTCCTTTTGCGAGAGTAGATTTTTATGATGTTGCCGGGAAGGTCTATTTTGGTGAGATTACCCTGACGCCCACGAATTGTAATATTCGGCATCTCAACGAAAAAGGGCAGAGGATATTGGGGGATCTGCTGGAGCTGGAGGGCATAAAAGCGGAGTGACCTGACAACCCTCTGTCGGCAAGACCTTGAAATTACACTACGTTTATAGTATATTGTAAATAATATACAGGAAAAACGGTAAAACGAATTCAAATTGGAGGAAATGCCAATCATGCATATATGTTTTATGGCCGGCTCGTTTCCGAGAGGAAAAGAAGCCGTTTATACATTTGTCAAGGGATATGTGGACGCTATCGCGGATATGGGAATAGAGTGTTCTGTGATAGCGCCTCAGTCTGTTACCAGGGTATTGGCCGGACGGGCCAGACTGAGACCGAAGAGGTGGCATTATCTGACGGAGAAAGGGAATCGGGTGGAGGTCTATCAGCCGCGGTATATATCTTTTTCACGTCATCTTGCCAAGAGCCGCACGCGATATATGGCAAGGGCGGTTCAGAAGGCATATCGTGCTTTGGACAAGCCGGCAGATGTCGTGTATGCACACTTTTGGGGAATGGGCATCGTGGCATCACAGGTTGCCGGTGACAAGCCTGTCTTTGTGACCTGTGGGGAGGGCCAAGGCGGAAAAATCCAAGTGGAGCAGTTTTTTGACAAACGCGATATAGAGCGTGCTCTGGATAAAATTTCAGGTGTGGTATATGTGTCCTCCCGAAATGTGGAGAATGCGCGGGCAGTGGGGCTCCAGAAGGATATGCCATATATTGTGGCTCCCAATGGGTATCATCCCTCCAGTTTTTATCCAAAAGATAAAATTGCGGCGAGAGAGAAGCTGGGATTTCCTAAGGATGCTTTCATTGTTGCATTTACCGGATCTTTTATTCCGCGGAAGGGCACTCTCAGACTCTCGGGAGCGCTGAAAGCGCTTCATGAGAAATATAATGGAGAGGAAAAGATATATTCGGTGTTCATAGGATCAGGTAAAGAGCAGCCTGACTGCGAGAATATTCTTTTCTGTGGAACTCTGTCACATGACAGGGTCAGCGATTATCTGAGCGCTGCTGATGTCTTTGTGTTGCCTACCCGAGATGAGGGATGTTGTAACGCAATTGTTGAAGCTTTGGCCTGCGGTCTTCCGGTGATATCTTCAGTCAAGAAATTTAATGATGATATTCTGAATGAGAATTGCTCGATTCGTATTGACGAGATGTCGGTTCCGGAGATTGCTGAGGCAATCGATACGCTTTACCGGGATCAAACCATGGTGGAGCGCCTGTCTGCCGGAGCTCTGGATAAAGCAAAATCGCTTACCATACAGGAACGGGTAAACAAAATTGTTGCGTTTGTTGAGGAAACAATTGCTGAAAAAGTGTGATTTCTGACGGGAGAACGGATTATGTCATCTGTTAAAACAGCATTAAAACTATTGAAGACTCCCGATAAAATGATAGCTCCGTTAGCTCAAAGGGGTTTCTTTGACTGGATGAGCGATAAGGCGTTTTTGAAGCTGCGTTTTCGGGCAAGTATGGGTTATAAATTGAATTTAGAACATCCACGCACTTATAATGAAAAACTGCAGTGGCTGAAACTTTATGACAAAAATCCGATTTATCCGCAGATGGTGGATAAATATCGAGCCAAAGAGTATGTGGCTTCTCTGATTGGAGAACAATATATCATTCCGACTTTGGGTGTCTATGACTGTTTCGAAGATATTGATTTTAATGTATTGCCCGGACAGTTTGTGCTGAAATGTACGCATGATTCGGGCAGTATTTATATTTGCCGTGACAAGAATTGTCTGGATCGGAAGCGCGCAGAACAGATTTTAAAGCGTGGTCTGAAAAGAAAACCTGACCGCTATGCGAGAGAATGGCCGTACAGTCAGGTGCAGCCCCGCATTATTGCGGAGCAATATATGGAGGAAGAATCCGGGCAGGAGCTGATGGATTATAAGATATTTACTTTTTCGGGGAAACCGGCGCTGATTTTGGTCAATTATGGAAAGAAGATTCAGCATGAACGTCAGCATAGCCTTTATTCCCCAAATTGGGAACATATAGAGGCGGCCGCTCTGGATTCCAGAGACGAACAGGAGGTTCCCAGGCCGGAGAATCTGGAACTGATGCTGGAATTAGCAGGGAAGCTTTCGCAGGGTCTGCCCCATGTGAGGGTGGACTTTTATTCCATAGGTTCCCGGGTATATTTTGGTGAGCTGACGCTTTACCACAGGGGAGGATTTGGCAAATTTCCTCCGCCGGAGATAGGGCTTTGGATGGGGGAACAGTTAGAGCTGCCCCTGCATGAAAAAGAGGTATGAGATGGCTTCTACTTCAAGGACAAAAAATTCTTCATTGAATCTGGTGACAACCTTCGGGCAGCAGCTGTTGAACATGGCTCTGCGATTTTTAGTCAGAACGGTCTTTGTCTATACTCTGGGCAAATCCTATCTGGGAATCAACGGATTGTTTTCAGATATTCTCTCCATGCTTTGTCTGGCGGAGTTTGGATTTGACACCGCCATAAACTATAAGCTGTACAAGCCGCTGGTGGAGCGTGATGAGCGGGCCATCAGAATGTATATGAGTTTTTTTAAAAAGATCTATAGAATGGTCAGTGGTGTGATTCTGGGGTTGGGTCTTTTGCTCATACCTGCGCTTCCTGTTCTGATCAAGGATTATGACCGGCTGGGAGAGCTGGGCATCAATGCGGTTTTGATTTATATCATTTATCTGCTGCAGAGCGTGTCCAGCTATCTGTTTTTTGCTTACCGAAGCGCCATTGTGAAGGCGGATCAGAAGAGCTATATTTTAAATGTGGTGAGCGGGCTGGTAGATATTGTCCTGAGTTTCGTTCAGATTGCTATCCTTCTGATCTGGCATAATTATATCGTCTATATAATGGCGCTGATCGGATTTAATATTATACGGAATCTTATTTCCGCCCGGATCGCCACTGCGAAATATCCCAATTATTTTGCGGGGGAGGCGGACACCCTGTCCAGACAGGAGATCAAGGAGATATTTAAGGATTGTTCCGCTCTCTTTGTGTTCAAGGTTGACAATGTCATTGTGAAAGCTACGGATAATCTGGTGCTGAGCAGTTTCCGGGGCCTTGCCATGGTGGGGGAATACTCCACCTATCTGTTGATTTATACCTCTCTGAAAGGCATTCTCAACAGAATGCATGATGCTGTCAAGGCCAGTATGGGAAATTTGTTTGCGGTGGAGGATATAGAGCACAAATATTTCTTTTTTGAGACCACTAATTTCATCACGATGATTTTGTACGGGACGGCCGGGGGCGGCATTGCCATTATGTCCAATGAACTGATAGGATGCTGGCTGGGAGCGGATTATGTGATACCGCAGCCATTGCCTCTCCTGATCGGAATTGAGCTGTTGTTTGTGGGGATTAAAATTAATCTTAATCAAATCAGAAATATCTGTGGTGTTTTCCAGCAGATGTGGTATCGTCCCCTTATAGGTATTGTCATCAATCTGGTGGTATCTGTCGTGGGTGTCTTTGTGTGGGGAATTAATGGCGTGGTGCTGGGCACGATCATGTCGCTGATCTTTGCGAATTTTACTGTGGATCCGACGGTGATCCATAAATATTGTTTCGAGGGGTATCAGTCTGTCTCGAGATATTACAGGCGAAACTTCGGCTATATGGCGGTTCTGGCTGTCGCCTGTGCCATAGCCATGTGGCTGTGTTCCCATGTGTTTGTAGGTCATGGATGGTTTTCTGTGATTGTGCATAGCTTGATTTGTGGTATACTGATACCGGTGGCATTCTTTTTGGTTTATCGCAGAACGGAGGAATGCAGGTATCTGATAAAGAAGGTACAGCTTATGAGAAGCAGGTGGAGGTAGTGTGAAAGATCAACTGAAAATGAACTTGGAGAATAAGGCTGTTCTGGTTACAGGGGCAGCAGGATTTATCGGCGGCAATCTGGTACCGGCACTGTTGAAGAAGTACCCTTCGATTCATATCATCGGAATCGACAATCTGAATGATTATTATGATGTATCCTTAAAGGAGTTTCGGTTGGAACAGATAGAGGAGACGGCCCGCGCCCATACAGACAGCAAATGGACTTTTGTCCGCGGTTCGATTGCTGACAGGGCGCTGGTGAAGGATGTGTTCGAGCGCTACCGGCCCGCTGTGGTGATAAATCTGGCGGCGCAGGCGGGTGTGCGCTATTCTATCGACAATCCGGACGCTTACATAGAGACTAATGTGGTAGGATTCTATAATCTTCTGGAGGCGTGCAGACACTCCTATGACGGGGGAGCTGTAGGGGTGGAGCATCTGCTCTACGCATCCTCTTCCTCCATTTATGGAGCAAACAGCAAGGTGCCTTATTCCACTGAGGATAAGGTGGACAATCCGGTGTCTCTCTATGCGGCCACAAAGCGCTCCGACGAGCTGATGGCTCACGCCTATGCCAAGCTGTATAATATTCCGTCCACGGGTCTGAGATTCTTTACGGTGTATGGACCTGCGGGAAGACCGGACATGGCTTATTTCGGATTCACAAATAAGCTGCGCAGGGGCGATATGATAGAGATATTCAATTACGGCAATTGTAGACGGGACTTTACTTATATTGATGATATCGTGGAGGGGATACGGCTTGTGATGCAGCGGCCTCCCGAGCGCAGGGACGGTGAAGACGGCCTTCCCCTGCCGCCTTATGCACTGTATAATATGGGCAACAGCAGCCCGGAAAATCTTCTGGATTTTGTCCGGATATTGCAGGAGGAGCTGATCCGCGCGCGTGTGCTGCCGGAGGACTATGATTTTGAGTCGCATAAGAAGCTGGTGCCCATGCAGCCCGGAGATGTGGCTGTGACCTATGCGGATATATCTGATCTGGAGAGAGAGTTTGGTTTCAGGCCTTCCACGCCGCTGCGGGAAGGCATTCGTAAGTTTGCCGAATGGTACTATGATTTTTATCTTGCGCATTGAGAGCGTTTGGATTTGAAATAATATTAGAAGGAGATTAGATTTATGGACAGCACGAAGCGCAATAAGGTGGTGTTATTATGGTCAGGCGGGTGGGACGGAACCTTCAGACTTCTTCAGCTTGCCCAATATGACATACAAGTTATGCCGATTTATTTGATTCATAATGGCCGGGGTGGAAGAGAGTATGAAATGGCAGCCATGCAAAATATATTGGCTCAGATCAGACAGGATAAATCCTTTAAGGCTGAAATTTTAGACATTGTGTATTACGATGTGGAATGGATTCTGGAAAATTGCAAGGACCAGGAAATCAGCGAGGCATATCAATATCTGCATAAGAAATACCGGCTGGGTAAGCAGTATGAGTGGTTTGCGCTTTTATGTAAAAAGCTGAATACCCAGATGGAGTGCGCCATTGTGCATCAGGATCACGGGGAAATGACGATCAACGCGGAGGGTATGCTGCTCCCCGTGGAGAATGACTTTTTGGAGGGAAGATACCATGTATTGCCCAAGGATGGAAAACAGGCAGCGCATCGTGTGCTGGGCAATTTGATTCTGCCATCAATCCGTGTTACTAAAAAGGATGAGGAACGGATTGCGAGAGAAAACGGCTGGATAGAAATTATGAAATTAAGTTGGTTCTGCCATTTTCCGATTGACGGACAGCCTTGTGGATTGTGCGGTCCCTGCAATGATGCAATGCACACTGGTATGGAGTGGCGGATGCCGAAGAAAGCACAAATCAGAAATAAACATCGTTTTTTTTATCGCTGTGTTAATAAAATAAGAAAACTTGTAAACAAAGGATAAAAAGGGAGATAGATTATGAGCTTTATGATGGCTTTTGGTCTGGCCAGTGTGATGCTGTGTGTGGGTATGCTGCTGCGCGCGAAGATTCCTGTTTTTCGGAAAATGCTTGTGCCGGCCAGTGTAATTGGAGGCATGCTGGGAATCCTGTTTATGAATGCAGTCGCCGGTATGGGCATTGAGATTGGAACAGATTCTGATATGTTTACGCAGATTGTGAACAACCTTTTCACGGTGTCTTTTATCTCCATCAGTCTCACCGGCACGTCCGGGGAGAGCGGGAATGCGAAGGGAGTGCTGAAGGGAGCGCTGGGCTTAGGTCTGGTGTGGTGTCTGCTCTACGCGCTGACGCCCATGGTGGCTACGGCAATCGTGAGCGTAGCGGGAGGCAGCGTCGGAATGGATGCGATTTACGGGATGCTGATACAGTTTGCATTCTGTCAGGGCCCCGGCCAGTCCGCGGCCTACGGTGCAATCTTTGAGCAGTTTGGATGGAGCAATGCCTCCACGGTTGCCATCGCCTTTTCCTCCATCGGGTTTGTTGTGGCGTTCTGTATCGGAATACCTGCCGCGAAGCTGGGAATCCGAAAGGGCATTGCCAAACATTGCGGAAAAATCGATGACGCTCTTTTAAAGGGATATCTGACCAAGAGCGAACAAAAGGAATATATGGTCAAAGATACCACCTGCAACAGTAATATCGAAACGCTGGCATTTCATTTTGCCCTGATCGGGGTATGCTATGTCCTGGCGGTGGGAATCGCAAAAGTTTTGTCCTATGTTCCCGGATTTTTGGGGACATCCATGAGCAGCATGATGTTTATGAACGGTATGTATGCTGCTTATCTGGTCAAATGGCTTATGAAGAAGCTGCATCTGGATTTCCTGCAGGAAAATACGCTGCAGAGCAAAATAACGGGATGGTCTGCAGATTATCTAGTGGTCTGCGCCTTTATGGCGGTTTCTTTGAAGATGATTAAGGACTGGCTGCCGTTGATGCTATTGATATCCGTCGTGATCACGGTGGTCACTGCGGTGGTATGCTTTTACTTCGGCCAGCGGTTCGGAGGAGCCAACGACTTTGAGCGTACATTAGGGCTGTATGGAACCTGCACGGGAACGGTTCCCAGTGGTATCGCCTTGATCCGAATTGTGGACCCCGATTTTCGCACCGCCACGGGTGTGGAGCTGGGAGCATGTAATCTGGTGATGCTGGCCAGCACGCCGGTGTATATCATTATCCTGGCGCTGGCGTCTGGAAGTCTGGGCATGATGCCTGCCATGATGGGTCTGGGAGGCTGTGTGCTGGCGTATCTGGCCGCCCTGAAACTTCTGGGTGTGTGGGGGAAGAAGACCTTCAGCTGGAAATAAATTTAGAAATACACCGGATTAGACGCAGGACAGGAGGAACTGCATGGAGCGGATATTTTACAATGGCAGAATTATCACGATGGAGAAAGAGAGCGCGGAGGAGGAGCTGGCGGAAGCTCCCGAGGCGGTTTTGGTGAGAGACGGTCTGATTGCCGCCGTGGGAAGTCTGGAGGAAGTGCTGGAGTTTGCGGGGGACGAGGCAGTAAAATGCGATCTGAAGGGAAAATGTCTCATGCCTTCCTTTATCGACGCGCACAGTCATTTTGTGATGAACGGGCAGATGGCGTCGTGGGCTGATTTGTCCGCCTGTGAGTCCTTTGAGGATATCATTGCGGTTCTGAGAGCTTATATTGGCGAAAATCATATTACGGACAAAGATGTGATTCTGGGTTTTGGCTATGACCACAATTTTCTTCGGGAAGGCATGCAGCCGGATAAAAGGGTGCTGGATGTTGTCAGCAGCACAATTCCCATATTTATTCTGCATATCTCCGCTCATCTCGCCTGTGCCAATTCGGCGGCGCTGAGATTGGCGGGAATCGATGAGACTACGCCGAATCCCGAAGGTGGGGTAATCGGCAGACTGGACGGCGGAGAGCCCAGCGGATATGTGGAGGAGGCTGGTATGAATCTTCTCCAACGGGCTATACTGCCAAGAGTAAACATCGATTATGAAAAAATGCTGTGGAAAATGCAGGAGGTTTATATTGATAACGGTATTACCACCGTACAGGACGGAGCTCCCACGGAGAGCGATATCAATGCTCTTTTGAACATGAGCGCATCGAAAGCCCTGAAGCTGGACGTGGTGGCCTATCCGCTGATGTCCTCAGGCGGCGCGGAGCTGATGCAAAAGTATGGAGAAGCATATAAGCAGTATGTAAACGGGTTCAAAATCGGCGGCTATAAGCTGGTTCTGGACGGCTCTCCCCAGGGGAGATCGGCCTGGATGTCAGAGCCCTATCTGGGAGATGAGCCGGATTATTGCGGATATCCTTGGATGAAGGACGAGGAGGTTCAGGCGTATGTCGGACAGGCAGTGTCGGAGAGCAGACAGCTTCTGGCGCATTGCAACGGAGATGCCGCGTCTGAACAGTTTATCCGGGCATATGAGAAAGCTGATAAAACCGGCAAAGACGGACTCCGGCCGGTGATGATACACTGCCAGACTGTTCGGAACGATCAGTTGGACAGAATGGCAAAGCTCCATATGATTGCCTCAATATTTATCGGACATGTCTGGTATTGGGGCGACATTCATATCAAAAATTTCGGTCCGCAGCGGGGAAATCATATCAGCCCGGCAAAGGATGCGCTTGACCGGGGCGTGATGATAAATTTTCATCAGGATACGCCCGTGACCAGGCCCGATATGCTGCACTCGGTCTGGTGCGCCGTGAACCGGATCAGCCGGGGCGGCAGCAAAATCGGCGAAGATCAGGCAATCTCAGTTTACGAGGCGCTGAAGGCCATCACAATAAACGGAGCGTATCAGTATTTTGAGGAAGATCAAAAAGGCAGCATTGCCAAAGGGAAAAGGGCTGATCTGGTGATACTGGATCGGTCGCCGCTGGAGACAGACCCCATGGAAATCAGAGACATAAAGGTTTTGGAAACCATAAAGGATGGAGAGACAATTTCGAGAAAGAGGGAAATGATATGAGAAAGTTTGAGGACATTAAAATTGCAGTGGCAGGTACCGGTTATGTGGGACTGTCCATCGCTACACTGCTGTCTCAGCATCACGAGGTGACGGCTGTTGACATCATTCCCGAGAAGGTGGAGCTTGTCAATCAGCGCAAGTCCCCCATCCGCGATAAGGAGCTGGAGGAATTCCTGGCAGAGAGGCCACTGCGGCTGACGGCCACGCTGGATGCACAGTCGGCATACCAGGATGCGGATTTTGTGGTGATTGCCGCGCCTACTAACTATGACAGCAAGAAGAACTTTTTTGACACCTCCGCGGTGGAGGCAGTGATTGAGCTGGTGCTGCAGTGCAATCCCGAGGCTGTGATGGTCATCAAGTCCACGATTCCCGTGGGATATACGAAGATTGTGCGGGAGAAATATCACACGGACAGGATTCTGTTCAGCCCAGAGTTTTTGCGGGAGTCCAGAGCGCTTTATGACAATCTTTATCCCAGCCGGATCATTGTGGGAACCGACTTGGAGAACGAAGATCTTGTAAAGGCTGCCCACACCTTTGCTGCACTTTTGCAGGAAGGTGCGGTCAAGGAGAATATCGACACGCTGTTCATGGGCTTTACGGAGGCGGAAGCGGTGAAGCTCTTTGCCAACACTTATCTGGCTCTGCGTGTCAGCTATTTTAATGAGCTGGATACCTACGCCGAGATCAAAGGACTGGACACTCAGGCAATCATCAACGGCGTGTGTCTTGACCCCCGAATCGGCTCTTATTACAATAATCCTTCCTTTGGATATGGAGGTTATTGTCTGCCCAAGGACACCAAGCAGCTTCTGGCAAATTATCAGGATGTGCCGGAAAATCTGATTGAGGCCATTGTGGAGTCCAACAGGACGAGAAAGGATTTCATCGCCGACAGGGTGCTGCAGATGGCCGGATATTATGATTATCAAGGCGGTCGGGAATGGGATGAGCACAAGGAGAAAAATGTGGTAATCGGCGTGTACCGTCTCACCATGAAGTCCAACTCTGACAATTTCCGCCAGAGCAGTATTCAGGGAATTATGAAGAGAGTCAAGGCCAAAGGCGCAACAGTGGTCGTGTATGAGCCCTCGCTTGAAAACGGCAGTACATTTTTTGGAAGCCGGGTGGTGAATGATGTTGGGGAATTTAAGAGCATTTGCAATGCAATCATAGCAAACCGCTATGATGCCTGCTTAGATGATGTGCGGGATAAGGTTTACACAAGAGATATCTTTCAGAGAGATTAACTGTCAAAGGTTTCGCGATGTGTCTGCTTAAGCCTGAGCAAATCCAGATATTCTACCAGAGAACGCGCGCTGGCGCGATCTAACCGGAGTGTGGTGTTCAGCAGATCAGCAATCGTATAATTTTCAGTTAAAGGGCGATTCCAGCTTTCAATGGGAGAACGGATATCCGTGCGGCCCAGCAGATAATCGATAGAAACTTCATAATAATCTGCCAGCCTGCAGAGCGTGTCCAGATCAGGACTGTGGATGCCCTGCTCATAGTTGGAGACCGTGCCGATGGAAACATTCAGATAGTCGGCAAGCTCCTTTTGGTAGATACCCTTCTCAGCGCGAAGGGCAGAGATAATATTTCCAAACTCCATGAGTGAACCCCTTTGCAATCAATAGTATAATTAACAACAACTAAAATTCAGTATATAATATTCCACGATATTTGTAATGGCATTCTAGATAACGGGGAAAATAATTGAATTTGGAAAACTCTATTTTATGAATTTTAGAATGGAGCGAGAATGCCTTGTAAAACAAAATACAATATTATACAATTGCCACAGTGCAGAGAAGGGTACTGTGGCTTTATTTCGGCTACTCTTCTGGATATACTGGCACAATTTTTTTCGCATAAATATTATAATCCATAATGACATATAGAAATACCATGTACAAACAATAAAAACGAGTGATGCGAGGTGATGACAAGATTGAATGATAAGTAGAAATAATAAGAACTAATAGTAAGTATGAGCAATAAAAATCAATATTTTTGATAAGAAATAAGTACAAATAACAGATGTTGTAAAATGGCGCAAGGTATAAATACAAAATACAAACATAAGATAAAAACGCGATAAATATCGTAAAATACAGGAGAGAAAAGATTATGAGATGCAAAAGAATTGTGAAAACAATAGGCATATGGGGGATCGCGGCAATTGTGTTTCTGGGAAATCTGCCCGGCACGATGCAGACTGTCCATGGGGAAGAGTATGAATACGACGCCTTGAATCGAGTCATCAAGGTAATTTATGAGGATGGCAGCTATGTGGAGTATTCCTATGACAGCAATGGGAATATTGTAAAAATTACGATGCATACGAATAAGCCTGGGGAGCCAGACAAGCCGGAAGAACCGGACAAGCCTGGAGAGCCGGACAAACCGGAAGAGCCGGATAAGCCCGGAGAGCCGGATAAGCCTGAGAATCCAGACAAGCCAACAGAACCAGACAAGCCGGAGGTTCCTGTGAAACCATGGAGGCCGATTAGAAATGACAAGTCCGATGAATCTGACGGGTCGGATGAACAGGCAGAGACAGGTACGTCCGACAGGCCTTTTGATTTCGGAAATCCCTTTGGCGCTGGAGCTGCTGGAAGTGTTGGAAACGCCGGAATTACTGGGATTACTGGAATAGATAAGAAAGCGGCAGAGTACCGGACAGATGCAAAGACAGACCAATCCGCAGAGGCGGAGCAGGCTGATATATTTACGCTTTTGGAACCGGAAGAATTCACACAGGGGGAGACAGATCAGGAGGGTACAGAGTCTGATAACTCTAATGCTTCCGAGGCAGCCACAATCGGACTTTTCCAATTGCTTGTCACACTCTTTCAGATCTTTTTTGTGCACATCCTGCAATGGCTGATTCAGATTGTGTAAATCGCGTGGATCGTACAGATTGTATAGAGGCGGTAGTTAGGCTATATTTCTGATAGATGATAAGAGCTTACGAAGGGACAAAAGATAAAATGAAAAGAAAAACAAAAGATATATTTAGAAGGATCATTGCAACTATATTGATTATTGCGCTGCTTCCAATTAGTGATTTTCAAAATTGTCTGAGCGTGAAGGCGCAGGAGACGTCGGATGTTTCTGAGGCGTCCGCAGAATCAAAGGAGATCGATGTCTCTGAGGGAGATGCAGAGTCGGAGGCAGATGAAGCTTCCGAGGAGCCGGTCGAGCCTTCTGAGAACAGGCAATCCGGCACAGTGTTTGCAGCGCAGTCTGCTGATGCGGAGAAAAGCTGGACACTGTCGGAGGACTATACACTGACGCAGGACAAGATCGTGGATAGCCTTGTCCTGACAGATGGAACTCTGGATTTGAATGGCTGCAGCCTGACGGTGCAGGGCGATTTGATTCAGGCCGGGGGCGTTCTCTT
The DNA here is from genome assembly GCA_029055435.1 of Acetatifactor sp. Lineage (GTDB taxonomy): Bacteria > Bacillota > Clostridia > Lachnospirales > Lachnospiraceae > Acetatifactor. The sequence goes on along the minus strand of JAIDDH010000104.1, from coordinate 13,830 downwards.
CGTAAACGGCGGAGCTCTGACGGTGGAGGGAGACTATCTGGTGCAGTCAGAGGATGCAGGGGCGGGCAGCGGTATTCTGCAGATGACAAATGCGGAGGATATAGTACATATAACGGGAAGCTTTATCTCCGACAGCGATCGGGACAGTACAGGTTATCTCACCGCGGGAATCATGGAGGTAGAGGGAGACTTTATCATCAACAGTACTTATTCCGCAAAGGGCTTTATTGCAACGGAGTCGCATAAGCTCATCCTTTCCGGTGAGGAATCGCAGAAAGTGCATTTTGGAAAAAGCGGCGGAAATTATTCGCGCCTGTGCAATCTCGAGATTAGCAACAGCAGCAGAGAGGGTGTATCCTTTGAAAGCAGCGTGACGATGACTTCCGCGGGAAATACGTCCACAGATATTCCTTATGTCACCGGAAGTATTACTGATAACGGGCAGGGTGTGACCGGTTTTATCAGTATAGGCAGTAATGTAAAATTTACAGAAAACTATTTTGGCGGGAGCATTTATGTTGGAGAGGGGATTACCTTTAATCAGATTCTTACCGTAGGCGGCGACCTGAAGCTAGATTATAATTATGATGTGAATATATCTGGAAGTGTCACCGTAAAAGGCAATCTGCTTCAAAGTAGAAGCCGGCTTATTATGAACAAGGGAAATCTGGAGGTAGAGGGAGATTATACGGTATTAAATAACTCTTATTCTTATCTGCAGATGACTCACGACGAGGACTATATTCATATTCATGGCGATGTAAGTATGGATGCATGGGGAGAAGCTGACAGTTGGCTTATTGCCGGGACTTTTGAAGTGAAGGGGAACTTCAGCGCTAAAAAAGGTATCAAGGCATCTAAAAATCACAGAGTTTTATTTTCGGGGGATAAGAAGCAAACCATTACGGTTGCGGATGGGGAGTGTTTTGCCACAGTAGAGCTTGCAAATCATAGTGTGGAAGGAGTTTATTCGGAAGAGCCGTTTAACAATCATAATTTTATCACCAATGGCTGTAAGATGACTTATGGCGAATATACCGGTGAGTATGGCTGGATGCTGGAGGAGGATCAGGTCTACGAGGGCGACTTAATTCTGATTGAGGATGTACTGGACTTAAATGGGCATACTCTGACTGTTACGGGAGATCTTGTACAGCTTTCGGGCAGCATTCTGGTGAATGAGGGAAAACTCATTGTAAAGGGCGATTATCATATGCAGTCCCGCAAGGAGACGGGTGCAGACTACATTTATGGTAAAAGCTCAGGCCGTCTTAAGATGTTAAATGAGACAGATTCTGTGTGTGTGGAGGGCAGTTTTATCTCTTCATCCATAATTGACAGTACAGATGACCTGATTGCCGGTACTATGGAAATAAAGGGAGATGTAGAAATAGATGCGGCTTATTCCGACAAGGGATTTGTGGCATCCGGAAGCCATACGCTGATTCTTTCCGGTGAGGAAAGCCAAAAGGTCTCTTTCGGGAAAAGCAGTAATTCGACTTCCAGACTTGCCAATCTTGACCTTTGCAATACCAGCGCGGAGGGAGTAGTCTTTTTATCTGATGCAGACCATAAAAATGCCGTATATGTATCTGGGACGGTGAAGGATACCGCGAAAAAAGTAACGGGATTCATTGCCATCGGCTCGACTACCGGTTTTGGAGATAATGCCTTTGGAGGCAGTGTTTTTATAGGTGAAAAGGCTGCCTTAAAGCAGGATGTGACCATTGAGGGAGATATGGAGCTGGTTGCCAATAATGACGTTTCACTGTATGGGAATGTAGTTGTAAAGGGAAACTTGTTCCAAAACCAGACAAGATTATATATGCAGAAGAACAGTCTCACTGTCTATGGGGATTATACGGTGGGACAGAATTCTCCGTCAGCGCTCTATATGACACATGCGGAGGATTATATTCATGTCCATGGTGACGTTACATACAATCCCTATTATACAGGACAGAATTATCTGTCTGCGGGAACCTTCGAGATAGGCGGTAATCTGACCTCAAAGCAGGGTATCCAGGCACATAATACCCACCGCTTCCTGTTTTCCGGCACAGAGAAGCAGACAATCAGTATTGCTTCCAATGAGTATTTTGCAACGGTTGAGCTTGCAAACGAAAGCGATGAGGGGGTTTATTCGGAGACTACCTTTGCCAAGCAGGAACTGATCACCAACGGCTGCCGCATCACTTATGGAGACCTGCAGGGCGAGTATGGGTGGACACTCACAGAGGACAGTGTGTACGAGGGTGATCTGGTACTGATTGAAGATACATTGGATCTAAACGGACACAGCCTGACCGTGACCGGTGATCTGGTACAGCTTTCGGGTACTGTATTTGTAAATGGCGGCAGTCTGACCGTGGAAGGAGACTATCGCATACAGTTCCGTGAAGGGGGAGCAGACGGAAAAGAGTATACTTATGGGACCTCTTCCGGCTATTTAAAGATGACAAATGCTGCGGACAAAGTATGCGTCAAGGGCAGCTATATTTCCGATTCCTCTGTAACCGGAACAGATTATCTCACGGCGGGAACTTTGGAGATTCAAGGTGATTTTCTTGTAAACAGCACGGTTTCTCAGAAGAGCTTTATCGCCACAGGTTCACATACGGTATTATTGAGCGGAAGCGCAAAGCAGACGGTTCAATTCGGGGCGAGCAGTTATGCGAATGCACGGCTGGGTAACCTGGAGATTACCAATGCCGGTGAGGATGGCGTTGTATTCGTGAGCACGGAGAAGACCATAGAGGGTAAGACCTATCATGAAAATGTCATCTATATATCAGGAAATATAAATGACCACCATAATCATGTGACCGGCGTTATCGGAATTGGGGCAGATACAACCTTTGCAGACAATTATTTTGGCGGCGGCATCAATATCAATCAAACAATCAAGTGGGATAATGAACTCCACGTCAAGGGGGATATGGAGCTGATTGGTTCGGCTGACCTGACAATCTGGGGCTCTCTGGTTGTGGAAGGAAATCTGATACAGACTTCCGGCAGATTGTATATGCATCAGGGCCGTCTGGAAGTCTTTGGTGACTATTCTTTGCTTAATCGAGCATATTCAAGGCTTGGCATGTACTATCCTGAAGACTATATCCATGTCCATGGCAATGTAATCTATAAGCCATATTATGGAGGCAGCAGCTATCTGACCGCGGGCACCTTTGAGATCGGCGGCGATTTTACTTCGACCACGGGGCTTCAGGCCAGCGGTACACATAAATTCCTGTTTTCCGGCGACAGGCTGCAGACCATAAGCATTGCCGAAAACGAATATTTTGCTATTGTAGAACTGCAGAATCACAGTGCGGAGGGTGTCTATTCGGCGGTCATGTTTAACAGCCAGAAGGTTATCACGAATGGCTGTCGTATCACCTATGGAGATTTTACCGGCGAATATGGATGGACGCTGGAAGAAGATATGGTCTATGAGGGTGATCTGGTACTTATCGAGGACACGCTGGATTTGAACGGGCACAGCCTGACCGTTACGGGAGACCTCGTACAATTGTCAGGGACGGTATTTATCAATGGCGGTACTTTGACAGTGGAGGGTGATTACCGTGTGCAGTCCAGAAAGTCAGCTGCCGGTGGAGGAGAATCTGATTATGTTTACGGCAAATCTTCCGGACATCTACAGATGGTAAATACTGCGGACAAAGTATGTGTCAAAGGCAGCTATATTTCTGATTCTTCCGCAACTGAAACAGATTATCTCACGGCGGGAACTTTGGAGATTCAAGGCGACTTTCTTGTAAACAGCACGGCTTCTCAGAAGAGCTTTATCGCCACAGGTTCACATACGGTATTATTGAGCGGAAACGCAAAGCAGACGGTTCAATTCGGGGCGAGCAGTTATACGAATGCACGGCTGGGTAACCTGGAGATCACCAATGCCAGTGAAGACGGCGTTGTGTTCGTTAGCACGGAGAAGACCACAGAAGGTAAGAGCTATCATGAAAAGGTCATCTATATATCAGGAAATATAAATGACCATCATAATCAAGTGACCGGCGTTATCGGAATCGGCGCGGAGACAACCTTTACAGACAATTATTTTGGCGGCGGCATCAATATCGATCAGACAATCAAGTGGGATAAGGAGCTCCATGTAAAGGGTGATGTGGAGCTGACCGGTTGGTTGAAGGAGCTGACAATCTGGGGCTCTCTGGTGGTGGAAGGAGATTTTATACAGACTGCCGGCAGATTGTCCATGCATCAGGGTACTCTGGAAATCTTTGGAGATTATTCTGTGCTTTATGTGAAAGAATCATGGCTTGGAATGTACTATCCGGAGGACTATATCCACGTCCATGGCGATGTAATCTATAGGCCTTACAATGGAGGAAAGGGATATCTGACTGCAGGCACCTTTGAGGTCGGCGGTAATTTTACTTCGACCAGAGGTCTTCAGGCCAGCGGTACACATAAATTTCTGTTTTCCGGCGACGGTCTGCAGACTGTGAGCATTGCTTCCAATGAGTATTTTGCGACAGTAGAGATTGCCAATTACAGTGATCAGGGTGTGTATTTTGAAAATGTTTTCCAGAAAACAACGCTCATCCGGAATGGCTGTAAGATGAGAATCGGTGATCTGGAGGGCGAGTACGGCTGGACTCTGACTGAGGATGAGGTATACGAGGGAGACCTGATTCTTTTGGAGGACACTCTGGATCTGAACGGACATACCCTCACAGTAAACGGTGACTTGATCCAGACTTCCGGCACTGTATTTGTCAACGGCGGTAAGCTGAATATATCAGGAGATTACCGTCTGCAGACCTGCAGGGGAGAGGAAGGCAGTTACTCTTATACCGAGAGTACCGGCTGTCTGGTGATGACCAATAAGAGTGATTATATCACAGTTCAGGGGGATTTTGTATTGCAGACCAGGGAATCCCTGCAGGGGCAGCTGACTGCCGGTACTCTGGAGGTCAAGGGCAGCTTTACACAGACGGGCACAAATGCTTATCTGGGAACGGAAGCAAATACCCTGATTTTCTCCGGGGACAAGGCGCAGACCTGGAGCCAGGAAAAGGCAGGGACCGTGGGGAATGTCATCAACAGAAGCACAAGGAAACTGACAATCAAAAATGATGCGACGGTCTATGGCACGCTGACAGATGAAAAGGACACGGTGACAGGAGACGGGTACTTATCAATTGCCGACATCAGTCAGCTGGCACAGGGAAACTGGAGCGGAAATATTCTGCTCACCGGCAAAAGCGTGCTGGAGCAGACGCTTCAGACAGGAACTTTGAAGATCAATACAAATGCGTCTCTTCGCACGGACGGACATTTTATCACAGCGGATGCGATCATTGCAGACGGCAGGCTGGAAGTGGAAAGCGCAGATATTTCCTGTATTGGGGATTTTACCGTTTTAAAGAACGGTTCTCTTGTGATGCAGGATTCACTTGGCTATCTTCTGGTGGGTGGAAATTTCCTGATTTCTTCCCAATACAACCACAGCGGACTTCTCACCGCGGGGACATTGGAGATACGGGGACACTTTACCCAGCAGGATTATACCAACTTTGTGGCAAGCGACGAGCACACAGTGATTCTTGCCAGAAAACAGACACTGTCCGGCAGGAACTTCATTCAGAGCGTCATATTTAACAGCAATGCCGGGACTGCCAGATTTAATAAACTGATCCTCAGAAAGAACCTGAAGAATTACCAGTTTAAGAATGATGTCTACAGCATCGCAAATGAGGTTATCTTTGAGATTGAAGATGAGACGGCCCCTGTGCCGGTATCCTATATCAAGGCATCGGAGGTGACGGTGAGTACGGTCACTTTGACCTATGGCGGCTCATCGGACGATGCGGGTCTGCTGGGTTATGAGATTTATCGGGACGGAAAGCAGATTGGCGTCACCGGTGGGACTTCTTATCAGGACACAGGGCTGGAGCCTGAGAAGACCTATACCTACACGGTATATCCATTTGATATTTACAGGAATCTCACCACAGAATCTCCCAGATGTGAGGTGACGACGCCTGCGGATGAGGAAAAGCCCTCTGCGCCTTCCGGCGCTGCCATCAGCACCCGCACCGGCTCCTCAATCACGCTGGCATGGAATCCTGCGACGGACAATGTGGGTGTGTCCTCCTATGGCGTGTACAGAGACGGTCAGGAGATTGCAAAGAACATTTCTTCCACGCAGTATCAGGACAAAAATTTAGCCATGAATACCGTCTACCGCTACACCATTGTGGCATATGACACATCAGGCAATGTCTCAGCGGAGAGCAACACCGTGGAGGCTGCAGTTGCGGTGCCCCGGATTACGGAAATCACGCCTGCGGATTATAGTGCTGTCGGACAGGGTGCCGTACCGATCACGGTGAAGTTTGCCGATTCGGGTAATTCCAAAGGCAATCGGGTAAAGATTGAATATCTGGAGGAGGATGAATGGAAGCTTCTGACCTATCTGACGCAGAAGACCTATAATGCATCCACGCTTTATGTAAGCTATGACTGGAGTCCGTCCAATGTACAGGAAAAAGAGAATTACCAGCTGCGTATCACCCTGTATGACGCAGACCAGAATACGGATGTAAGAGAAGTGGAATATCGCGTTGACACACAGGCGCCGCAGCTTCCGGAGAAGTTTTCGGCGGAGGCGGACAATGGCACAGTCAGCCTCCTCTGGGATGCATCCAAGAGCGCGGACTGCGCAGTTTATAAGCTGTATCGGAAAGAGGCTGCGGCCGATGAGGAGGAACAGGAGCCGGACTATAAGCTGCTCGCCAGACTGGAGGGCCGCTATAAGCAGACCTATTATGTAGATCAGGCTGTCACAGAGGGCAAGACCTACAGCTATGCACTGACAGTGGAAGACGCTTTTGGCAATACAAGTGAATTTACAGAGCCCGTCACGGTTACTGTTGACACGGATAAGGAGCCTCCGAAGGTCAAAAATATCACTCCGGGAGCAGGCAGGATTGCGCAGACAACAGAAATATCAGTTGCTGCGGAGGACAACTGCCGCGTGGCAGCCGTGAGACTCTCCTACCGCCGCGAGGACGTCGAGGAATGGACCTATCTGACAGAAGTGAGGGCGGCAGATGGCAGTGCGGTTTATCAGTGGGATACCACTGCGCTTGCGGACGGAGTCTATGTGTTCAATGCAGTTGCCGTGGATGGAAATGGAAATGAGAGCGCCACGGAATTTACACGCCGCTATGAAGTAGATAATACCGGTATTCAGAAAATCAAGATCACCGATACCAGAGTGATTTCCACTGCGGTGCAGCTTCAGTGGGAAGACGTGACAGAGACTGATTTTGCTTATTTTCAGGTGGAGCAGCGGGTAGGGGAAAGCTATGTCAAAATAGCGGAAGTTTCGGATGCGCTGGGCTATAACGTAACCGGACTGTCTCCCGGTATGGACTACAGTTTCCGGGTCGTGGGATATGATAATCTGGGCAATCGCGGAATTGAATCAGATATCATGACAATAACAACCGAAACAGATACCATACTGCCTGTGATCCGTGAAACTTATCCTGTGGAGGGTCACTATAAAGATGCGCTGGAGCTTAGGCTGACCGCAAGCGATAACGACATGGTGGCGAAGGCGGTATTCAGCGCTTCTCTGGACGGTACCGCATATGAAGAGATCGCTGTCCTGGAGAACACCCAAAAGACACAGCAGACAAGATTTTCCTATCGCTATGACCTTGCCACGCTCCCGGAGGGGATGCTCTATATCAAATTTGAGGCATATGACAGAGCCGGAAATAAGAATGCTTTGAATAGCGCGGGCAAGGAAATCGTTCTGGAGTATCAGATTGACCGGACTGCGCCCGCCAAGGTGAAAGGACTTACCGAAAACGGCACGGAAGGCTATGTGGGACTTTGCTGGGAGGATGTGGCAGATCAGGATGTGGAGTCGTTCAAGATATACCGCATGGACGGCGATCATGGTATTTTCAAGGTTATTCAGTCTGCCTGCACCACGAAAAACTATTATGACACTTCCGTGAAAGCAGGCACGAGCTACACCTACAAGGTATCGGCAGTGGATGCTGCCGGCAATGAGGGCGAATGCTCCAAAGAGATCTGCGTATCCGTAAAAGAGGACAGAGAAAGCCCTGTGATTACCGGCATAAGCCCCGCGGACAAGAGCACCGTAGGGAAAAATCCCGTGCTCAAGCTGGCTGCCACGGACAATGCAGGACTGGCCAGTGTAGCAGTCTCTTACAAAAAGGCAGACAGCAGGGAAGAAATCTGGACACAGATCGGCAAAGTCTCCTTAAGCGGAAGAGGAGACCTTGCCTCCGTCACATGGAATACGGAAGAACTGGAGGAAGGCAGCTATATCGTCCGTGCTGTCGCATACGACCTGAAGGGCAATGCCAGTGAGATTTATCAGGCGGCCTATACCCTGGATATGACAGCGCCCGCAGTGCCGAAGGTCACAGCGGCTACCGGACATTTTGAGATTAAATTGCAGATTGAGGGCGGCACGGAGACTGATTTTGACCACTTTGAGATCAACCGCAGAGTAGCGGGAGAGACAAACTGGGAGAAAGTCGCAAAGATCACGGACAAATCCTACATAGATGCTGCAGTGAAAGCCAATCAGGTCTATTTCTATCAGGTGAGCGCTTATGACAAGTATGGCAATGCCTCGATTTCTGAGGAGACGGAAGGGTTCGCAGATGATGTGGATGAGATTGTACCCGTAGCAGACTTACCGGAAAATATGGTAGGTCTGGTTGGCATGGAACTGGCCTTTGACGGCTGCGGCAGCACAGACAATGTCCGTGTCACCAGATACGAGTGGGATATGGGGAATGGCGATAAGCGGACAGGCGCGCAGTTTGTCTACACCTACAAGGAGGCAGGCACTTATACTGTCACTCTTAAGGTCAGCGACGCAGCGGGAAATTCCGCCAAAACCGCCATGGTCGTCCGCATCTATGAGAAGACCGGCAGAGGCATCTATCACCTGACCGTGACGGACGAGCAGGGCAATCCCCTTCCTTATGCGGCAGTTTATGTCAATAACAGTCTGGAAACCATATCCTTAAAGGCGGACAGCACAGGATATCTGACCTTTGTGGGAGTGGTGGGCATGCACAGACTGGCGGCTTATGGTGCAGGCTATCTGCCAGAGGAGACGTCCATCCGCCTCAGCGAATATGAAGAGGGCGAAGGGACAATCAAACTGAGAAAGGACAGTCTGATTGTCGGAGATATAAGCGTAAGGAGAATGACTCTGGAGGAGATGGCGGAAGCGGGAGTGGATTTCTCTGACCCGGAAAATATGCATACTTTCAGTTTCAGTGTGGATCTGACATTTGTAGAAAAACCGCGAAAAGTGGTTGGGCTGAAATTTGGGCAGCCCTTTGAGTTGAAATGGAAGGATGGGGAACACGAACCAGGAGGAGATGGCCATATCCTGAACATTCAGGGAATCCCTTTTCCGGATAATGGTGGCGGCAAGCAAGCAGAAGAAAGGGAAAAGCCTAAGCTTATTCTTGCCTATATCAGTACCTCGGAGAGCGTATCCTGGCTGAAGGATATGTATGAAGTACAGCTGGGCATCCTGAATGCAGCCGACAGCCAGTTTGTGCTTGCGGATGCCGTAGCAACACTCAATCTGCCCGAGGACGGCGTTTCGCTTGCCAAGACAGTTTATGGGCAGAAGCGCACACAGAGTATGGGAGATATCGCCGGTCAGCAGAGACAGAGCGTCTCCTGGATAGTCAAGGGCGATAAGAGTGGTTCCTATAAGCTTTCTGCAGATTTTGCAGGCACGCTTATGCCCTTTGAGGAGCCGGTATCGGCACATTTTGAGACAAAGGGGTCATTTAATGTAACCACAGGCGAGGGATTGTGTATCTATGTCATGCCTGAGACTACTGCTTATGTTGACATGACTTACTATATACAGTATCAGGTTGTGAATGAGTCCAACAAGCCTTTTTATAATTTTACAACCTCAATCGGATCGTTTGAAGCACCCACGTCGGCATATATGATGCAGGATCAGGAGACAGGATGGGTGCTGGATCAGCAATTCCGTACCATTACGGTCTCTGACCCATCCACCATCAGCCAGTCTCTGGTGGTGCAAGACGGCCAGAAAATTATGTTTGAGACGCTTTACCCGGGGCAGGTGTACTACGGAACCTATAAGAAGACATTTGAGCAGTCGCCAGATTCCGATGCTGACCCCAATAAAATTTATTATGAATTAATCGACACCCTGATAGAGACGATGGAGGGAGAAAATCTGGGCGTCGAAATAAGGACACATTATATACCCGGGCACATCTCCTATGTATTTGGCAAAATAGTGCCCACGCCCGCTTTTTATGGCGACCCCATAGACATTTCAAGAGGTTCCTTCACGGAATCAGTTTCCGCCATGACCGTGAAAGGCGCGACAGACCTGTCCGTCAATTTCAGCTATGATTCCCTGCTCACGGATGAAGCGGGAGAGCTTGGCTATGGCTGGAAGCATGACTTTGAATACAGCGTGGAAGAGAACTGCGGAACCATCAGCTTCCACCTGTCCCCTACTGCCTACGCATACTTTGTGAAACAGGATGCACTGGCCAATTATTTTGAGGGGCAGCAGACCCAGGATGGCGCAATCCTGGCAAAGGGCAAACACCTTTCCTATGGTACTTACGCCTGCCTGAGCGCCGGTATGACAGACTATGTGCTGGTGAAAAACAAAAACGATACCTACACCATCACTGCGCCCTCCGGCATGAAATTTGATTTTGACAGCGCCGGAAAGCTGGTGAAGCAGACCGATGAAAACGGCAAGACCATCAGCATCAGCCACAGCGCCGGTAAGACCACTATTACAGAAGATATCTCAGGAAAGCATCTGTACCTGAATTATAATGATGAAGGCCTCATGACCTCCGTGACAGACGACAACGGCAGGAAGACCTCACTCTCCTATGATAAAGACAAGAATCTGACGGCAGTCACCAATGCGCTGGGCGAGACCGTGTATTATCATTACGACAACAAACACAGGATCACTTCCGAGGTCGGCAGTGAGGGAACCATTGTACAGAATGTCTATGACGGGAAAGGCCGTGTGGTAAAACAGACAGATGCCGACGGCAATGCCATGACGCTGGAATACACAGCGGAGGGCAGAAACACAAAAGTAACCATCCATGACATGGACGGCAGTACTAAGTATGCGCTGGTGGATGCCAGAAACCAGATCATACAGAACACCAATGCCGATGGGAGCAGTGTAAGGTATACCTATGACAACAACGGCAATCTCACCAGCCAGGTGGACGCGCAGGAGAACGCCATATTCAATGTATACGACAAAAAGAACCGCATGATCAGCTTTACGGATACCGGCAATCTCACCACAGATATGACTTATGACGCCCACGGCAATCTGATCACCATCCGTGGCACCAAGGACAGGAATGCCTCCTACACCTATGACAGCCGAAACCTCATGACATCCCAGACAGACGCCATGGGCCTGAAGACCGCCTATGCTTACGATGCAAACGGTCAGCTGATTAAAGAGACAATACCGGGGCTGGGAACCACAGAATACACCTATCATAAGGGAATGATTTCCAGCGTCAAAGATTATAACGGCAACGTGACAAAACTTGCTTATGACGGCATGGGGAACCTGATCCGCTCCACAGACAGCCAGGGCAATACCAAGGAGAATACCTATGACGCCATCGGGCATCTGCTCACCAGCAAAGACGCCATGGGGAATGTGACTTCCTACACATATGACTATGTGGGGAATCTGACTTCCGTGACGGACGCCCTCGGGAACAGGACAGCCTTTACCTATGACAAGGCCGGCAGACTGACAAAAGAGACATATCCTGACGGCACCTCCATCAAGTATACTTATGACGTGATGGGCAACTGTATCCAAAAGAGCTTCGCAGACGGTACCTCCGAAAGCTATACTTATGACAGTGTGGGAAATGTGACCGGGACAGTGCTTGCAGACGGCAGCGAGATAAGCTGCAGCTACGACTCTCTGGGACATAAGGTTTCGGAGACAGACGCGGACGGCAATACCGTACAGTACGCTTACTATCCCAACGGCAATCTGCAGAAAGTGACCTATCCGGATGGAAGCACGGAAATCTACAGCTATGATCAGGCATGGAAGCTGATGGAACTGACGGACAGATCTGGTGCATCCACCCATTATGAATACGACGCCGGGGGCAACATGACCCTGCAGCGGGACGGCTTGGGCAACACATGGAAATATGGCTATGACCAATACGGCAGGCTGACCTCCGAGACAGACGCCAATGGCAATACCACCAAATACAGCTATGACGGCAACGGTAACTGCATCCAGAAGACAGACGCGGCGGGCGTATCCGCATACATGGAATACGATTCCTTAAACCGTATGACCAAGGCTTATACCAAGACCTCCGATGGAGAGGTCTACAGTATCAGCTATACTTATGATGCCCTTGGAAAAGTGACTTCCTCCACGGATGAGATGGGAAATACCACCCGCATGACCTATGATACTTTGGGCAATCTCGTCAGCATCACCGACGCGGCAGGGATTGTGACGATGGCTGCCACCTATGACAGCATGGGCAGAACCAGCACGGTAAAGGACGCGCTGGGAGTGACCACTGCCTACAGCTATGACACTATGGGCAATCTCCTGCAGGCGGTGGAGACCTTAAACGCCGAAAACAGCCGTAAGACAACTTATACCTACGATGCTCTGGGACGCGCCACTTCTGTGACAGACCCCCTGCAGGGCGTTACAAGGGCGGCCTATGACAGACAAGGCAACGTGAGCAGTATTACCGATGCTAACGGCGGCGTCACGAAATACCAGTATGATAAGATGGGACAGCTCACCGCAGAAATCAGTCCCCTGGGCAGCAAGACCAGCTACACCTACAATGCGGCGGGACTCCTGACGGAAAGCCAAAACGCAAGGAAGCAGAATACTGCCTATATTTACGATAAGGCAGGCCGCATCACCTCCATGACGGATGAGCTTGGCACCACAGAATACACCTATGACGCCAATGGCAACATCCTGACGGTAACGGATGCACAGGGCACCATCACCCGTGAGTATGATGCTTTGAACAGAGTCACCAAATACACCGACGCTAGAGGCAACACCGTCCGGTACGGATATGACGAGATCGGCAACCTGATCTATCTGACCTATCCCGGCGGCGAGATCGTGCGCTGCTCGTATTATAAAAACGGCTGGCTTGAGACCGTCACTGACCCCGCCGGAAAAGTAACCAAATACAGCTATGACGCCAGAGGCAACCTCACCTGTACGGAGCGCTCCAATGGCACAAAGGAAACCTGTACCTACAATGACGCAGGCCTGCTTCTCACCCAGAACGACACTCGCGGCGAAGAGGTCCTTACCGCCTACAGCTACACCTATGACGAGAGCGGAAATGTCACTGCCATAAGCGGCACCGAGACCACGTCTACGAAAGAGGGCATCAGTGTGCTCTCCGGCGTCACCATGACCTATGACGCGGAGAATCGCTTGATTACCTACAATGGCGAGGAAATCCGCTACGACGCCGACGGCAACATGATTTACGGCCCCGTAAACGGCGTAATGTCCGAACTCGTCTACGACTGCCGCAACCGCCTTGTCTCCGCAGGCGGAGTGACCTACACCTATGATGCGGAGAACAACCGCATTGCCATGGAGAGCGAGCGCCACAAGGAGACCTATGTGGTAGATACGGCATCCAGCTCTATGAGCCGTATCCTCACTATCACAGACGGCAGCGGAACCACCACGCTCTG
>JAIDDH010000103.1 GCA_029055435.1 Acetatifactor sp. | reverse complement strand
TCCTTATCTTGCATTCGTTCTGAAAAGTGATAAAATAATATCAGGCGGATACAGATGATATCTGTCAGTACATATTATGAGGGAAACAATATGACAGAAGCAAGAGAGAAAGGCTTACAAATCCTACGGATGAGATCTTTGAGACTGCTGCAGATATTGTTGTTGTTTTTTTTCGGCTACTTTGGGATTGAGGCGGAGGCGGCTGAGAGCAGTGGGCGCGTTTTGTTTATCAGTTCGTATTCCTATGCGTGGGATACTGTTCAGATTCAGATTGAAGGCATCCAGGGCGGATTGGGAAGCGATGTGGTGCTGGACTATGAGTTCATGGATACGAAGCGTGTGAACGACGAAGAGGCAATGCGCCTGTTTTATGAGGGGCTGGCTTATCGCATGGCACATGTGGAGCCCTATGATGTGGTGATTTTGGGAGATGATGCCGCTCTTGTGTTTGCTCTGGAGCACAAGGATGACATTTTTAACGGAATTCCTCTGGTTTTTGAGGGAGTAAATGATGAGGAACTGGCGACAGGAGCTGCGGCAGACCCTCTGGTGACGGGGATTCTGGAAAAGCTTTCCGTGGAGAAGAATATTGAGTTAGGTCTGAAGATTAATCCCACGGCCAAAAAAGTGGTGGCTATTCTGGATGATACCATTACAGGAGAGGCAGAGCGGAAACGGTTTTATAAGATTGCGGAGCAGTATCCGAATCTTGAGTTCAGTGAAATTAATACTTCCCGGCTTTCCAGCGAAAATCTCCGGAAGGCCATCCAGAATGTGTCCAAGGACAGCATATTGATTTATGTGGTTATGACGGAGGACGCCAGCGGCAGACAATATACCAATCAGGAGTCGGTGGCTCTGATTTCTCAGACCGCAAAGGTTCCGGCGCTCCGCATGGTTGAGGGAGGAATCGGAGAGGGACTTCTGGGCGGCAATGTGGTGTCCATGTATAAATCGGGAGAGATAGCGGCACAGATTGCCATGGATATCATAGCCGGAGATGCAGTGGACGAGATGGGGATGGTGGTGGACAGCCCGAACGTGTACTGTGTGGACGCGGCGGTTATGGAAAAATTCGGCATCAGTCTTTCCGTACTTCCCAGGGACGCTGTGGTCTTGAACAGAAAGGAATCTTTTTGGGAGCGAAACGACGAGGTGCTGCTTCCCGGCGGCATTCTGATCGTTGCGCTGATTGTGATTATTGTGCTGGTGAGCAGCGACAATCTGAAACGTCAAAGACTGATGAAGCAGTTGGAGGCGGCCAGAAAGCTTACAGAACAGGCGTCGCAGCATGATTTCCTGACAGGAATTCCCAACAGAAGTAAGTTTATGGCTGATTTGAGCGAATTAGTCAGCTCGAAAACGCCCTGTACGGTTGTCATGATCGACATAGACGATTTCAAACACATCAATGATGTGATGGGACATACGGCGGGGGATGAGGCTTTACAGCAGGTAGCCGGAAGGCTGAGAGACATGGAATCTCAGATCCTGACGCCCTACCGGTTTGCCGGAGACGAATTTATATTGATTTTGCAGAGCAGTCAGATGAAAATTGTAGAGAAGACGGGAGAGCAGTGCAGACAGGTCTTTATGAAGCCTTTCATGCTGGGAGGGAAGGAAACCAAGGTATACGGAAGTATCGGTATGGCCACTTATCCCAAGGACACGGAGGATATGGAGCAGTTGATCATATATGCGGACGACGCCATGTACCATGTGAAAAAGAACGGCAAAAATGATTTTGCCATCTATGACCGGGAAAGAGATCAAAAAAAGGACTCATAAAAGAGAATCATAAAAAAGAGGACCGTCAGGTCCTCTTTTTTATGATTCGTATCTGTGTAATTGATGTTAGGGGTCAAAGGTCAGGCTTTCCGCAAATCCTTCCGGGATATCTCCGCGTTTCAGATAACAGTTGCAGGAAAGGGTATGCTTCGAATCTTGTTCTGAATTTTCATGGAGTATAATATTTACTTTTCCAATCTGAATGAACTCATTGCCGCTGTAACGTCCTATATAAAGATAAGGTTTCAGGGCCGCGAGCTCTGCAGGGTCTTCAATCAGTCTATTCCAAGAGCCGTTACCGTCCTTTGTCTTGGATATCGCGGCGCTTTCTGCCGATTCGGAGAGCTCCGCTGTTTCAGAACTTTCAGTCTTCCCCAGATATTCCTGCAGGGAAGCAAGAGTGCTTCCTGCACGGTTGATGCTGACAGTCAGAGAGTCGATATCCATATCATCCTGTGACCAGAGGCCTTGAGGATACCATTCCTTTAGCAGGGCACTGGTGTGCTCATACCAGACAGGCACATTCATGCTAAGATGATAATATTGCCTCTTCTCGTCGGCACTTGTGGTTTCTTTGGGATAGGCATAATTCATGTAAAACATACGGTCGCTGTTTGAGAAAGTAATGGCGCTGTCGGATGTAAAATGCTCTGTGAAGTCCTGCGCATAGGCCCGGTAGAGCTGTTCGATGCGTTCAGGGTCTGTGAGACCGATGGTATCATTGTCTATGGTCTTTATGTCAATGTGGGCCGGAGTTTTCATCATGCCGCAGGCGGCGGGATGAAAATATTCCCGGAAGGCGTCGGATTCAAGGAAGGGCTGCAGCGCTTCCATATTGGCTCCTTCCCTGTGAAAAACATAGCTGCGACGGTAAGAACCGTGAGTGGTGTTTACTTTTACATGAATCTGGTAAGCGTGCCCGCTTTCCTCGGGATGGAAATTATTCGTGTCCATAAGTGTCTCCAGAAGCCGGTAATTCTGTTCCTGGTCGGTGAAAATCATATCTTCGGGCATATCGGTATAGCGATATTGTCTGTAAACCCCATCGGCGTATTCCATGATGCCAAAGCCCTCACCGCTGAAGGCAGTGCTGTAGAAGGAGAGTCCGGTGATGGAATCCTTTTTGGGCAGATAGGTGTCATAACCAAATGCATCATAGTGGAATACAAACAATATAGAGCAAGTGAAAATCAGTGTGACGGCCAGCTGCAATTTATGAGCGAAAAGCGCTTTGAAGGTGGTGTGGTGCAGGATATTCATGCAGGCGAAAGCCAGCACGCATCCGAACACTGCGCCAAACAGCGCCCATCCCAGGCTTCCGTTTTCTGTAATCAGGCTGAAAAACAAGGAGAGCCAGAGTCCGCAGAATACACTTGTCACAAAATTCAAAGGAATACGGAAATATTTATTATCTATGCCGCGCTCTGCAAGTTCGCTGGGGCGTCGTTTGTGCAGCACCATGGCCAGCCCGAAGTTGACCAGCATCATCACGATGGAAGGAATGAGCAGATTCATCCATTGTGAGGCTTCAAATGCGGCGCTCCCGGCGGGAAAAAGCTCGGGAATGCCTGCCAGAAAGCTGATGCACAGAAAGATCGGAGCCGCAAAAGGAGAGAGTGCAATGACAGGCGGTGCATATACCCAGTTGTCATAGAGATAAAAGGTGTCCAGATAACGGCTCAGGTAGGCGAAAACCGTGGCATAGATTGCCAGGGCGCCAAATCCGTATATGAACATGTTTACGAAGGCATTTTTGGCGTTTCCGCTGATTACCACCGCCACCAGACTGGCATTGTACAGAATCAGGAAGCACAGGACAAACAGTCCGAACTCTTTGCAGAGCAGAAGCGTCACGCCGCCCCAGAAGGCTGGTCTGCCTATGTAGTACAGCGCCAGTATGCACACGGATATCTGACCCAGCGCAAAAGGCACAAACCAAATGAGAAATCCGTTGAGCCAGAGCGCCAGAAACAGACGCTCTCTGGTTGCCGGAGTGCTGTGATAAAGGTCTACCATTCTGCGGGAATACAGATATTGAAAACCGCAGCCGGCGACGATGAGTGCTCCCACAGCCAGAATAAACATCTGAAGAACCAGATGTATTGTGGAAAAGTAGGACAGAAATCGGGAGGCCATCTCTTTTGCCAGCATGTCTGCTCCCTGTTCCGCGGCGGCATTCAGACGAGCCTGGGAAAGAGGAGAGACAGATGCGGAACCGGATGCGGAATACATAAACAAAAATGCCACCGGGGACATCGTGAAGCTTCCCAGACAGGAGAGCGCAATCATCCATGTGCGGCGGCGCAGATCCTCCCGCATCAGTTTCCTTATGGGAATATTATGAGAATTGTTATGGGTGGAGCTATGCGTAGAGATTTTCAAAGTCATAGCCTAGTACCTCCGTTTCGCTGATAAAGATTTCTTCCAGAGTCAGGGGGAGCAGTTCCCAGAACACAGGCTGTAATCGTTCCATGACACTGCTGATATCCTGATTGCTGCCGCGCAGGGTCAGAGTCAGAAGAGACCCCTGGCGCTCACTGTGCAGAATCGGAAATTGCTTTTCGATGTCTGCGAGATCAAGGGAGTCCCTGAGCACGCACTGGAGCTTGAAAATGCCCAGCTTCATCTCGTCCAGGTCTCTGGAGAAGAGGATGCCGCCCTTGTGGAGCAGGCCCACATGTTCGCAGAGGTCCTCGAGCTCCCGGAGATTATGGGAGGCGATGATGGGGG
>JAIDDH010000102.1 GCA_029055435.1 Acetatifactor sp. | reverse complement strand
GGCAACCTGAATAACCTAAAAGCAATGCGAAAATCCCCCCTAACAATCAGAATATCGCGCTGCCGAGATATGAAGCCAGACTTAAGGCCACCGGAAAAAGAAGAATGCCCAGCACAATGAAAAGCACCAGCTGCCAGGTAGGCATATCCTCGGACTTCGGCTTTGAGGCGCTTGTACCGGACCCGTTGCCATTTTGTCCTCCATCCTGTCCGTTCCCGTTCTCCGCATCCTGATATTTTACGACAGGATGTCTGACACTGTTTCCCCGGATATCCTCGTCCTGGTATCCGTTTTCATTGACATCCCGCTTGATATTCTCCGCCACCCTGAAGGGATTACCCAATGCCTCCAGCACCGCCTTCTCATTCTCGGGACCCGCGTCGTCAAAATAATCGTTGTAATATTGCAGCGCTTCCTCCCGCTCCGCCTGGGGTATGTTCTGCAGCAAACTCTCCAGTTGCCTCATAAACTCTGCTCTATTCATATTCTCCTGTTCCTTTCCCGTCAAATTTCCTATCAAATTTCCCTTCAAAGAGCCCTGTCACCTTTGCCGAATATTGCCGCCATTCGCTTTCATACAACTGAAGCTGTGCCCATCCCCGGCTCGTCACCTTGTAGTACCGCCTGTTTCGCCCCGCACATTCCATGTCGTACACTTCCAGACATTCTTCCTTTAATAGTCTGCGCAGCACCGGATATAGGGTGGATTCAGACAGGTCTATGACACGCCGCACATCCTGCGTGATCTTGTATCCATAGGTTCCCTCGGGTTCCTTGGACACCACGGCCAGCACAATTGCATCCAAAAGGGCCGCACCCGTATTAAATACCATCACTTCACCCCTTTTTATAATCTATAATATTATATGTCGTATAATATTGTACTTGCCTATAATATATGCCTTGCAATTTCTTTTGTCAAGCTGCTTTGACAAATTTTTGATAAAAGTGTAACTGTATAAATGTAGCGATTCAACCTCATACATTGTGATTGCTATATTCTGCTGTATCGAAACAGAAGGGGGAACGGGTCAGATTGGTAGGCATTGGTGAAGGTTGGTGCGTTTTCTTATAGTGCGCACCGAAGGCAAGGGTGAAATGCGCATGAATGCGCATTTCAGGCTCTACGGTGCATGGAGGCACCTTAGAGCCGACCCGTAAATTGCAAGATACTATAACCGCACTATTAGAAAACACCCAACCGCAACTGACTGCCAATCCGTACCGCTCCCCCTTCTGTTGACACTGCTTAAACAACAATCACAATGCATGAGCCTGAACTGCTATCAAAAAACAGCGGGACAAGGCTCCAGATGCCCCGTCCCGCCGCATAAATATTTTTTGTATAAGTGCGCCGCAATTCTTGAGTCTTCGCGTATCCGAAACTCAGCGCTCCATCTTCCAGAAGAAGGCGCTGTAGGCCGGCAGCGTGCTGCCGCCGCCAAAATCGTGAAGCTCTCCGGTAATCAGATCCTCCGCCTGTCCGCAGCCAGCGTCAAAATGCGCCACAAAGTCCTGAGCATCCGCGTTGATGGCTACCAGAACCCGCTCTGTGTCCGTCTTTCTCTCAAAGATACACTGCCTGTTGGTGAGAACCACCGAGCGGAAAGCTCCGTAGTTCAGTGCCTCGGAGTGGAGTTTTGCCTGAACCAGCTTACTGATAAATTCGCTCAGCTCATTCCAGACAGGCGCTTCCAGGCAAGGGCGAAGCGCCGGGTCGCCCTGATGCTTCTCCGCCTTCTCCCCCCATTCGCTTCCATAATAAACGCAGGGAATACCGGGCATACCAAACATCAGCGCATAAATCAGCGGCAGATGCCTTTCATTAGTAAGAATGCTGGCCACACGGGTCACATCATGGTTGTCCACAAAAGACAACAGATGTTTTCCTCTGTAGAGCGTCCAATTCTCCGGACCAAACTGACGAAGCAGAGAATGCACGATCTCGAACAGATTCATGCTGTTAAAGCTGCTGTAAAGTCCCTTATAACACTCATAATTAGTAGCGGAATGCAGCATTGCATCGTTCATCAGACGATTGTAATCTCCGTGCAGCATCTCGCCCAGGAGATAAAAGTCCTCCTTCAGCCCCTTTGTGTAATCGTGGAGCCTGCGCACAAAGCCCTCATCCAGACTGTAGGCCACATCCAGGCGGAGCCCGTCGATGTCAAACTCATCCACCCAGTATTTCACGCTCTCCAGCAGATCATCTGCCACCTCGGGATTCTGAAGATTGAGCTTTACCAGATCGTAATTGCCTTCCCAGCCCTCGTACCAGAGACCGTCATTATAATTGGAATTACCTCCGAAATCAATGCGATAGAACCATCCCGTATACCGGGAACTCTCGCGATTGTGCACCACGTCCTGAAAAGGCCCGAAGCCTCTGCCCACATGGTTGAACACTCCATCCAGCACCACGCGGATACCCGCCTCGTGCAGAGCCGCGCACACCTCCTTGAAATCCTCATTGGTGCCCAGACGCACATCCAGCTTGCGATAATCTCTGGTGTTGTAGCCATGAGTATCCGACTCGAAAATCGGGGAAAAATAGATGGCATTGATGCCCAGCTTCTGCATATGGGGAATCCAATCCTTCACCTTCAGAATCCGGTGCTCCAACACGCCATCGTTCTCATAGGGCGCCCCACAGAACCCCAAAGGATAAATTTGATAGAACACACTTTCATAAGCCCACATTTCATTTTCCTCCCATCCTGCAAAATACTTGCAAAATAATGCTGACGTCATTAATCAGGCATTTCTGTCGCTTTCTTTCTGAGATTTTGCAAGAAATCCACAGAATCCACAGAGTTATCCACAACCTAACACCCATGTCATTTTATCACATTTTTTGTGTCATTTCCACATTTTTGATGTCATTTCCTTCAAAATCAGAGCCAGGAATCCCAAAATCGTTCCACCCGTTTTGCAATACTGTCCACACTGACCCTCTCAAAGAACTCCCACTCCCGGGGAAACAGCCTGCGATTGGACATCTGCAGGAAGCGCTCATCCAAAAGCGCAATGATTCCCACATCCTCCGCCGTGCGTATCACGCGTCCCGCAGCCTGCAAAACCTTGCTCATTCCCGGATAGCGGTAGGCATAGTCAAAGCCGTTCTCCCCGCGGCCATCAAAATAATTCTTCAAAATCTCCCGCTCACAACACACCTGCGGAATTCCTGTCCCCACAATCACGGCCCCTATGAGGCTGTCGTTCTTCAGATCAATTCCCTCGCCAAAGATACCGCCCAAAACACAGAAACCGATCAGTGTGTGGTCTTCCTCCTCGATTTCCATATGGATGACCTGCTGCAGATCGAGATTATCATTTCCCCGAAAACGGTTCAAAAAGTCCTCTCTATCCTCCTCGCTCATGGCTTCCTGCTGCAGAATGCACTCCTTCTCCTCACTGGCATAGCGCTGCTCATAGAGGTCATAAATTTTTTTTAAAAAGCTGTAGGAAGGACAGAATACCATGTAATTCCCGTGGCGGTTCTTCACGATCTCGTCAATATAGCGCACAATCCTGTCAAATTCCTCGTCGGAACGCCTTGTATACTTGCTGGTCACATCATTGGCAATAAATAACGCGCGTTTCTCGTTATTGAAAACAGACTTCGCATAGACCTCATAGTCCTCCGCATCACCGCCCAGAAGCTCCTTGTAGTACTGAATAGGCAGGAAAGTAGCCGAGAAAAGGATACTGCTGCGCCCCCGTCCCATACACTCCTTCAGATTCTCCCTTGGATTGACACAGAAGAGCCTGAGCAGAAAGCTCCCGTCCTCCTGCATCTGGGTATATTTCACATAATGCTCGTCCACACGCTCATAGATATCCAGAAAATGGGCCACCTCAAAATAAAAATCCAGAATACTCTCACGGACCGGGAGCTTCACATCCTCCTGCTCCTCCAGATAATCCGACATAGTGCTGTGGAGCCGCATCAGCGCATTCACAAAATCATCGATATCCTCCACCAGCCGATATCCCTCACACTCCCGCTTCAGGGCCAGCAGCTCCTGATTGCATTTATCCAGACGATATTGCAGCTTCTTCCCATATTCCTCCCTGAGCAGAACAGATTTTTTGCCGCGCCCTGAGCCGGAGGACCCGGCAGACATATCCGGTGCTCCCAAGATTTCTGGTGTTTCCATGCTTTTCAGTTCTTTCAGTGTTTCCGGCATCACCAGTATTTCTGACACGCCCGTCGTACCGAGTGTCAGCTGTCCTGAAACCTCATTCTTGCGCGCTTTCCTTTCCATTTCCGACATGATTGTCTGTTGAATTTCCCGCTTTAATTCCAGGAAACGCTCCTTCACAAGCGAGGCGCTGTACATCTCTCTGCCGCGCTCCAGCAGATTGTGGGCCTCATCGATCAGGAAGAGATAATTACCCTGGGAACCGTCGCCAAAAAAGCGTTTTAGATAGACATGGGGATCAAAGAGATAATTGTAATCCCCGATAATCCCGTCCGCAAACAGACTCATATCCAGACAGAATTCAAAGGGACAGACTTGATGCTTCATGGCGTACCGCTCAATGACTTCCCGGCTGAAACGCTCCTCGGAGGTGAGCAGATCATACACCGCCTCATTAATACGATCATAATGTCCTCTGGCAAAAGGACAATATTCAGGATTGCATTCCGTCCGATCCATAAAGCAGATTTTTTCCTTTGCGGTGAGGATGACACTCTTGAAGCGCAGTCCCTTCTGGCGCAACAGCTCCAAAGTATCGTCCGCCACCGTGCGGGTGATGGTCTTGGCAGTGAGATAAAAGAGTCTGTCCCCCATGGAATTTCCCATTGCCTTGACTGACGGAAATAACACGGAGATGGTCTTGCCCACACCTGTGGGCGCCTCCAGAAACAGCTTCCGCTTGTGATAGATAGTCTGATAGACATAGGAGGCCAGCTCCTTTTGTCCCTCCCTGTAGGCAAACGGAAATTCCAGCCGCTCTATGGAATTCTGACGAATCTGCTTCCACTCCCATGTATAGTCCGCCCACTTACGATAATCCGCAATCAGGCCCGAAAACCAGCGTTCAAGTTGTGCAAAGGTATAATCCTCGTAAAAATAGCGGATATCCTCCGTGGCGATATTGCAATAGGTCATGCGGATGCGAATCTCCTCTAACTCCTTTTGCAGACTGTAGATATAGGCATAACATTTGGCCTGAGCCACATGCACCGCCACCGGTTCTCTCATATGGTTCAGGTCCCGATAAGTACCTTTAATCTCATCCACGCATACCCCCTGGGCATTCTCTATGATTCCGTCCGCCCGTCCCTCCACAATCAGCGTATACTGCTCCGTGGGAAAGGTATAGCGCAGCGATACCTCCGCCTGATAATCGGCGCCCATTCTCCGCTGTATCATGCGATGAATGCGGCTGCCCTCCTGCATGGCATTCTCCGGGGCAGTCCGATGCCTGTTGTCGATATCGCCCTGACGCATGATAAACTCTACCAGACTGCGCACGGAAATACGTACCTCCCCGGGGGGCTGCTCCTTCCGCGTATTCTCATTATCCGCTCTCTTCAAATTTAACTGTGTCTGCTCCACGTCTGCTCCTGCCGTCCTGTGATTGATGCTTATTGATTTTGCCAGTATTTTTATCAGTTACTTTTCTACAAGCACTTTCAAAAATTATACTACTCCTTTAAAATCCATGCGTCAAACACTATTGGAACTCTGTCATATACTCCCGGAAACGCAGGGGCAGCATACCCGTCTGGAGCTTGCTGTTTCGCCGCTCGTCGATGGCAATACTCTTGCACAGATGCTTAAACAGCATCTGATATTTGCTCTCCTCCGCCGAATATGCCCCTTCCGAATACTCCCCGGAAAGCGCCTCTCCCCGCAGCAAAAACCACCGGGCGCCGGCCGGATGCACGCCAAACCAGTCCCGCCCCACATCGTGAAGAATAAAATCCTCCTCAGGAAAACGATCCGCAAAATGCGGCATGAGAAAGGTCAGAATATTGCTCCTTGGCGCAATCTTAGAATAGAGGACGCCATTCTCCAGCTCGGCAAATCTCACAAATTCCCGCAGATGACCGCTCTCCCTGCCGGCATTGGTGGCCAGCCGAAAGGTTTTGTGTATATACTCATCCGTCAGGTTGTCGAAAAGCTGCCCAAAGCCATAGCCGCCGTCCAATCCCGCCGCCACCGTCCGATACACCGCCTGGGCCTTTTCCATATCCGGCGTCGCCAGCGCCAGACACAAATATTCATAGTCTTTATCCCCAAACCGCTTCCTCAGCGTGCGGATGACTTTCTCTGCTCTCACACTGTCCGTTTCCACAGAGATTTCTGTGGAAAAAAGCCACGCTTCATCTTCCAGAGCAAGGCGCACCTCATCCCGATTGCGATGTTCCTCATAAACCCGATAAATTGCCGTGAACACACCCTCCAGCGTGTCCTCGCACCGATAAATATACATGCCGATTTCCCCTTAAGCCGTTTCAAAAGCACTTGCATACTCAATCCATGATTCCTACAATTGTCCCACAGCCGCCTGCCGCTTCTCCTCAACAGTCACCGGCCGGTCAAAAACTCCATCGTCAAACAGCGACATCTGACGATAGCTCATCCCATCGCTGCCAAAGCGGATGCGCTCCTGCTCGCTGGTGAGATTGCGGACAATATAATCCTCCTCCAGCTTGGTGGGATACATCATTCGCCCGCTGCAGGTGATAAAATAGAGCGCCCGCTTCAACACTACTCCCAGCTTTTTTAAATCCGCGAAGGTCAGATTACAGCTTCGCCTTGCCGCCACAATACGCCTCGCGCTCTTGACTCCCACTCCGGGAATCCGCAGCAGCTTCTCGTAGGGCGCTCTGTTAATCTCTATGGGAAATTCCTCCAGATGCCGTACCGCCCAATCCTCCTTGGGGTCCAGCATCACATTGAAAAAAGGCCTCTTCTCGTCCAGAAGCTCCTGCGCCTGAAATCCGTAAAACCGTAACAGCCAGTCCGCCTGGTACAGCCTGTGTTCCCGAAGAAGCGGCGGTCCGCCGGGCAGGGATGGAAGGCTCTTGTCCTCATTGACTTGGACATAGGCCGAATAGAATACGCGCTTTAACGCAAATTTCTGATACAGACTCTCCGCCACATTCAATATCTGATAATCATTCTCCGGCGTCGCGCCGATAATCATCTGCGTGGACTGTCCTCCCCCCACGAACCGCGGCGCATGGCGGTAAAGCGCAAGCTCGTTGCGGTTCTCCGTGATGGCATTCTGAATCTGGCGCATAGGCGTCAGAATATTCTTCCGATGCTTGTTGGGTGCAAGCTTGCGCAGTCCCTCCGCCGTGGGCAGCTCCAGATTGACGCTCATCCTGTCCACCAGAAATCCGGTCTGTCGTATCAGCTCCGAGTCTGCGCCGGGAATAGCTTTCACATGCACATAGCCATTGAATCGATACTTCGTCCGAAGCAGATACACAGTACGGCAAATCTGCTCCATGGTAAAATCAGGACTGTTTATAATGCCGGAACTCAGAAACAAACCTTCTATATAATTGCGCCGATAAAATTCGATGGTGAGCGTGCAGATTTCCTCCGGGGTGAAGGTGGCTCTGGGCACATCATTGGAACGACGGTTCAGACAATATTTACAGTCGTAGATACACTCATTCGTCATCAATATCTTCAACAGTGAGATACAACGCCCGTCACTGGAGAAACTGTGACAGATTCCCGCTGCAATACAGTTTCCCATGGCCTTAGCCCGTCCCGAAGAACCGCTTCCACCCTGACCGCAGCCTGCTCCTCCCAGCTTATCCCACGGCCTGTCACTTCCACTCCGGTCCACACCGCTGGAGGTGCAGGAGACGTCATACTTGGCGGCATCCGTCAAAATGCCTAATTTATTCATAAGGGAGCAATCCTGCCCCGACATCATATATTCCACCGCCGTACCTCCCTTCTGTCCGTTCCTCATCCATGGTTTCAAATCGCGAACATCTGTTTGGTTTAATATTAGCACATATGTTCTAATAGTGCAAGCTGTTTTGATACTGTTTTGATTGTGATATTGCGCCTTGAAGTGCAAAATTGGATGTGATATAGTTAAACCAATAAGCTGAAGTTATACGCCTTTAACGGATAAGACTAAAGGAGAAGCGCATGATGAGCGATATAATGGAATTTGCCAACAGAGAAGAATTCAGGAAATGGCTTTATGATCATTGCCTGTCAAATGCTGGCGTTTGGCTTTTATTTGGCAAAGCCGGCGGGCCAAAAACAATAAAAGCGGGAGAAGCGCTTGAAGAAGCTCTTTGTTTTGGATGGATTGACGGACAGATGCAAAGCATTGACGATAAAACTTATAAGAAATATTTTTCTATGCGCAGGGAAAACAGCAAATGGTCAGAAAAAAATAAGGCATTGGTCAAAAATCTTGAAGAACGGGGCCTTATGACTGATTTTGGCAGAAAGAAAATAGAGGAAGCTCAAAAAAACGGCCAGTGGTACGCGCCAAACCCCATGGCGGTTACAGAGGAACAAATTGCTCAGCTTTCCTCACTGCTGAAAGAATATGAGCCCGCCTTCACAAATTTTCAAGCCATGCCCTTATCAGTAAAGAAAACCTACACGCGAGCATATTTTGACGCAAAGACAGATGCCGGACGGGAAAAGCGAATCGCCTGGATGGTGGATAGGCTCAATAAAAATCTAAAACCTATGTAACGAAACACAAAAAGTAAAAGGGATTATTTTTCCTGCATCAAAGCCTATTGCCGCCCTCTTCTACAGCTCCCTCCACAGGAGAATTTTTCTGATGAAACAGCCAGGGCAACCACCGCTCCACCCTGCTTCTTGGCAGGAGGTAGTTCATCAGCAAAGCCAGCAGCACCCCCACCCCCGTATCGATCATACGCCAGAAAGCATATTCGGTACTGTGCGCAGGCGTACTGAACAAAATGATGCAGAGCACTACTCCTCCCGGCTGCACTCCGCCCGGCCAGTGACAGATCACACACGCTGCAACCAGAACAATAATCCCTGCAAATACCAGAGGAAGGCGCAGCCAATAATTCCCCTCCGGAAACAGCGAATGCTCCAGCCAGTACAACGCAAGACCGATCACGCCGCCAATGATGGTACCAAAAAATCGATTGCCACCGCTGCGGCGCGACTCCTCCATGTCCGCACCCATACCGAAAATTGCTCCGATACAGGCAAAAGTTGGATTATGTTCGGGAATAAATGCGTAGAAAAGCGCAACAAGCATGGCAGCCAAAGCTGTCTTAAGGCTCCGAAGGCCAAGGCCCGGAATCGGAGCATGTACAGGTTTATGTTCATTCATGGGAAATACTCCTTTTTTTCTCTACCATTATATTCACAAATCTCCCATATTTCAAGCCCGTTCGCGCACAATCCGCAATCTAATTTGTTTCCTATGGCCTCTCTATATGTAAACATGTGGACAACTAAAAGTTGACTGTGATATAATCAAAGCGGCAAATCAGAATGAATGGAGAAAAATTTATGATATCAATCTGTGGAGTTGATTGTTGCAGCGAATGCAGCAGAAAAGATGACTGCGGTGGCTGCGTGAAGACAGGCGGACAACCCTTTGGGGGAAAGTGCATTGCGGCGGAATGCATAAAAAGAGGCGGTTTTGAAGAGTTCCAAAATCTTAAACAGGTGCTGATTGCGGAATTCAACGCGCTTGGAATAAAAGACTTGCACATAACAGACCTCAATTTGATGAATGGTTTTTACATCAATTTAGAATACCAATTACCAAATGGGCAGTCTGTCAAATTACTTGAAGATAATAATGTATATTGGAGCAATCAAATTGAAATACCCGGCAGCGATAGATGTTATGGCGTCGCTGCGGATGATAATTATCTTCTCGTGTGCGAATATGGATGCGGTGGGGTGGAGCCACAGATAATTGTATATAAGAAAAGATAAAGTCCTTTTTGCTGGACAGCTCGCCACACAATTACTTCAGGTAATTGCGTGGCTTTTTTGTGATTTTAGGTGTGATACATGAGGAGGAAAAGCTTATGGAGCAAAGCTTTATGAAAGAAAAAAGCATACTGCCGCTGGTATTGTCCATGTCGCTCCCCATGGTAATTTCCATGGCTGTCAACTCATTATACAATATTATTGACAGCTATTTTGTGGCCAAAGTAAGCGAAAACGCCATGACCGCGCTGGCTCTGGTCTACCCGGTTCAGAATCTGATCAATGCCATTGCCATCGGCTTTGGAATCGGCATTAATGCAGGCATCGCATTTTACTTAGGCGCCGGCGATCAGGAGCGGGCAGACAACGCGGCCACACAGGGAGTCTTCCTGAGTTTTATACACGGAGCGCTGCTGACGCTTATATGCATTGTCGGAATGCCTTTGTTTTTAAAAAATTTCTCATCCGACGAAGAAATCACAGGTCTGGCGCTGCTTTATTCAAACAGAGCCTTTCTCTTTGCCCCGATCATTACTCTGGGATTGTCCTATGAGAAGATTTTTCAGTCAGTAGGCCAGATGAAGGTCTCTATGTTCAGTATGATATGCGGCTGTGCAGCCAATATCATTTTAGATCCATTGATGATTTTCGGCATCGGAATTTTCCCGGCCATGGGTATTGCGGGAGCCGCCTACGCCACAGGAATCGGCCAGTGCATCACCCTTGTCGTATATCTGCTGTTTTATGCTTTCTGTCGTCCTCCGGTAAAGATAGGCCGGAAGCATATGAGTTTGGATGCCACAGTACTCAAAAAAATGTATTCCGTAGGCGTCTCGGCGACACTGAATCTGGCGCTGCCCTCATTGCTGATTTCTGTCCTGAACGGACTGCTGGCAGATTTTTCGGAAAAATATGTCCTTGTTCTCGGCGTATATTACAAGCTGCAGACCTTCATCTATCTGACCGCCAACGGAATTATTCAGGGCATACGGCCCCTGATGGGCTATAATTTCGGGGCGCAGGAATACGGGCGCGTCAAAAAAATCTATCATACGGCGCTGACCATGAACATGGGAATCATGTCGTTTGGCATGCTGTTGTCATGGATCATGCCGGGACAGCTGATCGGCCTGTTTACGAATAATGCCGAGACCATAACAATCGGCGTCACCGCTCTGCATATCATCAGCCTGGGATTTATCATATCCGCGGTTTCCATCACCTGCTCCGGTGCTCTGGAGGGTCTTGGCAAAGGATATCCGTCTCTGTTTATCTCCCTGTTGAGATATGTGATTGTCATTGTCCCGGCAGCATTTTTATTCAGCAGATTGTTCGAGGCAAACGGCGTGTGGTGGGCCTTCTGCGCTACGGAATTTATAGCCGCAGGTTTTGCCCTCATCATCTACAAAAGAGAAACCACCTTTATATAAGAAGAAATCAGATTTGCGGTCTCTTCCACGCCTATGGAGCTGTCAACGCACAGCTCATAGCTGTGAGAATCACCCCACTTTTTATTAGTGATGCTCTCATAATAGGATCTGCGGGCTGCGTCGGAGCGCTCGATGCTCTTCTCCGCCTGTTCCCTGCTGTCCCCATACATATCCATTACCATCCGGGTACGGTATGTTTTCGGGGCAGTGATAAAAATCCGCACGATATTTTTGTGGTTTCTCAGGACATAGTCCGCAGAGCGGCCCACAATGACGCAGGAACCTGCATCTGCAATTTTACGGATTGCCCGATCCTGAGCCGTGATTGCATCCTGCACCACATTTGAGCTTAAATACAACTCGCGCATCACTGCATTTTCATCGGAATTCAGATTAGAGATAAAGTCTTCTGCCAGTCCGCTCTCGTGTGCGGCAATTGCAATCATTTCTTTATAATAGCAGGGGATTCCCAGCTTCTCTGCCACCAATTGTCCAATACGCTTTCCGGCCGAGCCATGTTCACGGGATATGGTAACCACAACACCCTCTCTTGTAGGATACTCCGGCAAAGCACTCTCCGAAACCTTGCCCTCTGAAACCTCACTCAACTCTTTCCAAAGCCTTACCATAACCACTGCCGTGATTGCTATGGCAAAGACATCCGCTGCAGGAGCCGCCCAGAAAATGCCGGTAACGCCCAGAAATACCGGAGCAATCAGGGAAAGTACAATCAAAAATACATCCCGGAGCACAGAGAGCGGAGCCGCTGCCTTTGCATGACCGATGGACTGCAGGAAAATCGCACAGACCTTCTGAACACAGGTAAATATAATCAGCGAGAGATAAATCCGCAGACATCCCACTGCAAACTGCGTGTAAAGCTCTCCGTCCGCTCCAAACATGCGGATAAATACCTGCGGAATTGCCTCAAACAGCACCGTGCAGACCACACAGACGACAGCTGTCCATGCGACAACCAGCTTCAGCAGCTCCTTCACACGCCCGTATTTCTTCGCGCCATAATTGTATCCCACGATGGGCTGCGCGCCGGCGGCAATACCGATGGCGATATTCAGCACAATCTGGAACAATTTCATAATGACGACAAAAGCCGCAAGCGGAATGTCCGCTCCGAACTCAGACACGGCTCCATAGCGCACCAGCAGGATATTATTGATTACCGTGATAATGACGATGGACAACTGCGTCAAAAGACTGGATGTGCCCAGGGCCATGATCTTCTTTAATAAGGACATCTCCAGGCGGAAACTGCCTGCACCAATATGAAATGTCTTGCTTCTCAACAGATAGGCCGCACAGATCAAAAAGCTTACAAACTGTCCCAGAATGGTGGCGTATGCAGCGCCCTTAATCCCCATATCCAGAACGAAAATAGCCACCGGATCGCCAATAATGTTGATGACTGCTCCCACCAGCATCGCCCCCATCGCATAGCGGGGACTTCCGTC
Source organism: Acetatifactor sp. (assembly GCA_029055435.1). Classification (GTDB taxonomy): domain Bacteria; phylum Bacillota; class Clostridia; order Lachnospirales; family Lachnospiraceae; genus Acetatifactor. The sequence continues at coordinate 4,560 of JAIDDH010000102.1, read as the reverse complement.
TGCGCGGATAATGGACGCCAGTGTATTCTGCGTCATCGCAAGCGGCATCATCGCATAGATGATAAATCCATAATCATGCGCCATAACAAGGTTTGCGTCCGTCGCACCAATCAGACGCAGCAAACCGTCGCCGCAAAGATAACTGATGGCGATAATGACTACGCCGGAGAGAAAGGAGCACAGAACCGCATTGCCCACTCCCCTGTGAATCTTTTCGGTCTCATTCCGCCCCAGCGATACGCTCAAATGAGCCGCTGCGCCGTCCCCAAAAAACAGCGACATTCCCCATCCCACAACGGTGATCGGAAAAATAACACCTGTTGCTGCATTGCCGAGATAACCGATGCCATTGCCGACAAATATCTGATCCACAATGTTATAGAGACATGAAATAATAAGTGAAAAAATGCATGGAATCGCAAACTGTGCCAGCAGTTTACTGACCCTTTCCGTACCGAAATACTGATTGTTTTCCATAACTCCTCCTTAATTTCCCACAAAAAAAGACACCTGCAGCGCTCGTACCGTAATCAGATTTACGCGCGGCGCGCCACATGTGTCGTTAATTGCGTTGAATTTAGTTTATCAGCCTTAACTTACGGATATTATTTTATCTCCTGTTTTTTCCAAAATCAAAGGACATTTTCCACAATTTTCCCGGGGACGGTCTTTGTGAATATTGCCAACGATAATTGCACAGACGGGGCGACTATTATTTTTTCACCGCCCTCATGCGCAAGCGGACATAATCGGCATACCATGTATTGTCCTTGTATAAATCTGAGGAAAGTCTTTTGACTGCGGTCTCAATGATTGCGTCCTTGTCACCTTTATCAACTTCCAGAAAAGGATTTTTGACAAACATATTGATCCAGTCGGATAATCCGTTTTCTCCCTTAAGCTTGGTCGGTCTGTCGAAAAGGACCGCAAATCTTACCTGAAATCCCACGGCTTCAAGCATCCCGGCATATTCACCCACAGACGGAAAATAAAAAGGCATCTTATAGGTATATCCGTATTCACGAAAAATATCTGCCAATGCCGAATGAATGAGAATATTATTTCCGATTCCTCCCATCTCAAAGACAAACTGCCCGCCGCTTTTCAGCGCCCGGTAAACGCATTCCAGCATCCTCGGCTGGTCCGCCTTATCAATCCAATGAAATACTGCATTGGAAAAAACGACATCCACCGGCTTTTCCAGGGCAAAATCAACTGCATCCGAACGGATAAACGAAATCCCGGGATAATTATTTCTCGCTATTTCCAGCATTTCCTCCGAAGCATCCATGCCGACGACCGAAAAGCCCTTCTCTGCAAGGGTGTTTGTCAGCGCGCCGTTACCGCAGCCCAAATCAAGCACGTCCTTTACACCGGCTGTATCTATCAATTCAAGCACATCATTGCCGTAATTATGTACGAATGAAAAATCTGATGTGTACTTTTCGGCGTTCCAGTTTTGATTCATGATATTCCCTCCGATTTAGCGCGTATATCGTAAAAAATCCGAAATACTTCAGACTCCTGCGCAATCTCGTCGCTCATTTTTTCTAATCTTCGCTTTCCAATTCTCCTATCCAGTACCGCGAATATACGGACCAGCATATTTGCACTTGCCAGACTTTGTTCTATACTTTGATTATCAAACTCATTAAAAGCATCATAAAAACATCTTTGATCAAATTGTCCATATTTTACAGCCGTATTGTCCATAAACGGAAATTCGTTTTTCAGTCTGACTTCCAGAGTTTCATCTTTGGGCAAAAGATGTGCCTTACTCCACTGTTCATAATAACTTCCAGATATAATTTCTTTACCGTCAAGCAAAATTGCGGCTCTTCCCTCATGATCAGGACATTTGCTGTAGGATGTAGCAAAGTATTGAATATGTCCCCTTAAAGAATGTGCAAGATACTCATTTTCCAATTTATTGCGTATCTGAGACCATCTGTGCATACATACTACCTTTCAAAATCCAGATTCTGATTCTTTGGCCCGCAGCTTCATTATATCAACAGCCCCCCAACTCCTGCAAGAACTTACATGAATTTCATACAAAAAACTATTGCAAATTCCCCGAAAAAGCGGTTAAATAATAAGGTAGGGCGAAGGCGGAAAAAACTGCCATCCCCATCCAAAATCGATATCAGGAAAGCAGGATTTTTTATGTCAAAATTAGTGATTCCCAAGGACTATCAGTCCGAGCTCAATCTGTATGAGACACAGATTGCCATCAAGACCGTAAAAGATTTCTTTCAGTCCCTGCTGGCGGAACGCCTGCACCTTCTGCGGGTATCTGCACCGCTCTTTGTGGACCCTGCATCAGGATTAAATGACAATTTAAACGGCGTGGAACGCCCTGTCAGCTTCGACATCGGCGAACAGGAAGGCGCAGAGGGAGAGATCGTTCAGTCTCTCGCTAAATGGAAACGCTATGCGCTGAAAAAATACGGATTTTCTGTGGGCGAGGGCCTCTACACTGATATGAGCGCTATCCGCAGAGACGAGGTGACCGACAATATCCACTCCATCTATGTAGACCAGTGGGACTGGGAAAAAATCATCGCCCGAGAGGATCGCACTCTGGACACCCTGAAGGAAACCGTCCGCACCGTATACAAGGTACTGCGCAAGACTGAAAAATATATGTCCATTCATTATGACTACATAAATGAAATCCTTCCTCCCGAGATTTTCTTTGTGACCACAAAGGAGCTGGAGGAAATGTTCCCGGACTATACGCCCAAGGAGCGTGAATATTATATTGCCAAGGCAAAGGGCGCCGTGTGCGTGATGCAGATCGGCGACAAGCTGGAAAACGGCAAGCCTCACGACGGACGCGCACCGGACTATGACGACTGGGCGCTGAATGCCGACATCATCGTGTATTACCCCGTTTTGGATATCGCTCTGGAGCTCTCCAGCATGGGTATCCGCGTGGACAAAAAAGCTATGCAGGAACAGTTGGATAAGGCAGGCTGCCCCGAGCGCGCGCAGCTCCCCTTCCATCAGGCGATTCTCAACGAAGAGCTTCCCTTTACCATCGGCGGCGGCATCGGCCAGTCCCGCATCTGTATGTTTTTCCTGCGTAAAGCACATATCGGAGAAGTACAATGCTCCCTGTGGCCCGACAAGGTCATGGAGGAAGCCAAAGCAAAAGGTCTGCAGCTTTTATAAGCTGCAGACCTTTGTCATTCCTGTATCCCTGCGAAGACACACTACTGCGCCCGATACACCACAAACTTGGCATTTTCATATGTTAATTCATAATTTAACTCTTCCAAATATGCCCCAATCAGCTTTAACTTCCTGTCTCCGTCCATTTTGACCGCGGCTTTCTCCTCCATACCGTTTTCCAGAAGCGCCTCGATGCCGCCCTGCAGATAAAGGACAGAATTCCGCTCCAGAATCACCGTGGGGCAGGGCTTCCCCTGTGAGATCTCCTCCATAAGCTCCCGCATATCCGCTTCCATCACCTCATACTGATAGGAGGTCAGATCACTCCATGGATTAAATGCAGCGGGCATCTGCAGATAATAGGACAGCGCCGGGATCTGGCCGTACAGAATCACTTCCTGTCCCTTCAGGTTCTGCTCCTCCACATAGGCGCTGATTCCGCTCATCCACTCCACCCGCTCCGGGCTCATCTTCACGCCTCTCAATATCTCATTTTTTTCAATAACGGTCGTTATATCTCTTGCCCCCGTGGCCTCGGCAAAGACAAATTCCACTCCAAAGACTCCCGACTGAAACAAAAACAAAGCCAAAAAGGCTGTGAGTATCGCCTTTGCCGGAAAGGTACTCACCCATGTGAATTGCCACTCCTTCACATGCTGCATAAATCTCTGGCAATACCACAGCGTATAGGGCGCCGCCACAAACAGATTATTCAAACTCGGGTACACACCATTATTGCTACCCAGAGAGGTGAGCAGCACTACCAGCAGCACCATGCCGCTTATGAGCCGCTCCTCAAGCGTACTCTTCGGATAAAAAATGCGAATAACTGCAATCCCCATAGTCAGCATCAGGAATAAAATGCCCGGCCTGAGTATCGCCCCATAGGAATAAAACTCCAGCGAACAGAAGCCCCTGTAATAGAGCCAGACCAACATCAATACCGCCAGTCCGCAGGCCCCGATTCCGGCGATTCGCCACACAATCCGACTGCCGGAAGACTCTTCACGGTCAGCCCCGCACCGACGCAATATCCACCTCACCGCAGCAAACCCCGCCGTTCCAACCAACACAATCACGAAAATGCGTACCGCCCAATAAAGATTCTCCCGATAAGGGCCGATGAGCCCGGTCAGCATGGAAGTGGGCTTATAGTCCGTGGCGTCCTCCGTCATGGCAAACAAGCGCATAATACCGTTCACATAGGCATCCAGCTCATAGCGGATATGCAGATAACCCAATCCCACCGCCAACGCAGCCAGATAGCCGCCCAGACAAAAAAGCGTATACTTCACCGCCAGCCCGACGCCTGTTCCCTCCCGCCGCTTTCTCGCTGCCAGAAACGCATACACCCACACCGCCGCAATCATGGCAGCCTCCGGC
>JAIDDH010000101.1 GCA_029055435.1 Acetatifactor sp. | reverse complement strand
CCATATGTTGTATACTAGTTTTATGATTACCAACAAGATTTATATGATATCATACTGTAGGAGGTTTTAATAAGGATGATCAGATTAAATAGAAAGAGGAAAGCAGTGCGGCTCCTGACGTTTGTTCTGCTGATGTCCATGGCGCTTTCGTGGGCGGCCTGCGGCAAGAAGGAGCAGAATGACGATAATAAGGGGGCTAATAAAAATACCGGAGAACAGAAGGAATTTGTCTGGGTGCCTGAGTTTATAGAGACGGATACAGACAGCAGTTTCTGGAACGCAAAGATCAGCGGGGACTATTTATACTATATGGACTGGAAGTGGGATGAGGAAACCGAGACGAGCAGTACCACGCTTTCTTCCATCTCTGTCCTGGACGGTTCTGCAGGGCCGTCGATATCTTTTACGCAGGAAACGGCCGGAGAGGCAGAAGCGGATGGCGATAAGGCTTCTGCCAGCAATAGTCACCGGAGTTATTCCCAGTTTGATTTGGACAAAGAGGGAAATGTTATTGTCATAGAGGAAGTGACCAACTGGAGCGAGGATAATTACTCGCAGGAGTATTTCCTCTGTAAGTATAATGCGCAGGGTGAGAAGCAGTTTGAGCAGGATTTCTCGAACCGCATGGATGAGAACAGCAGCTGGGTCCGGTCATTTGCGGTGGACGAGCAAGGCAGGGCATATGTGGCTTGCGAGTCTCAGATACTGTTGTTTGACGCTGAAGGGAATTTCAGCGGCGCCGTTACTCTGGACAGTGGAGTATGGATGCGGGGCATGGGCGTCGGCAGGGACGGCAAGATGTATGTCGCGATGGATCAGCAGGGCAGCAATAAGGCAGTTTTGCGAGAGATTGATTTTGAAGGGAAAGCTCTGGGACAGACCTATAACGATTTTGTCACCGGTAATTCCGATGGCGGTCTCGTTGTGGGAATAGAGAAAGACTTTATAAATTACGACAGCACCGGTCTCTATGGATATGACATGAAGACACAGACCTCTGAGCTGCTTTTTGACTGGCTGGACTGTGATATCGAGGGCAGTGCCGTGAATCTCGTACATGCTCTAGAGGACGGCCGTATCATGACGGCGTCCTATGATTATGAATCCCGCAAAGGGGAGCTGGCGCTGATCTCCAAAAAGCCGGCTTCTGAGGTGCAGGAGAAGACTACGCTTGTCGTCGGTGCACTTACGCAGGATTATGCTGTGCGGAGCGCTGCCGTAAAATTCAACAAGAGCAGCGACCGGTATCACATCAGCATCAGAAGCTATTTTGATTATAATGATGTGACCTACAGCGGCGATACCAATAATTATAATGAGGTGCGCAGTGAAGCGCTCACTCGCATGAACAATGACATTACTTCCGACAATTGTCCCGACCTTCTGGTGTTAAACGGTCTGGATGCGTCCAAATATGTTGCCAAGGGTGTGTTTGAGGACTTGAATGCATATTTTGCAAAGAGCACGAAGGTGAAGAAAGAGGACTTCTTTGAAAATATTCTGGAGGCATTCACTTATGATGGCGTGCTGGTGTCGGTTCCCAGAAGTTTTGAACTGACTACTGTCTGTGGCAAGGCTTCAGAGCTGGGGACGGAGCCGGGATGGACGCTGGGGGAGATGCTGGCCTATGCGGATAAGCATCCCGATGCGGAGCTCTTTGGCAGTTACACCAAGGAATGGGCGCTTGAGTCAATGCTCGAGTACAATCTGTCAGAATTTGTGGACTGGGAGAGCGGCAAGTGTTCTCTCGATAAGGCGGATTTTGTGAACATTCTGGAATTTGCCAGCCGTTTTCCGGACGAGTATAAGTATGATGAGGACAGACCCTCTCTGCCTAAGCTCATTGCTTCCGGAGAGGTTTTGCTCAACAGACAATATATCTATGATTTCGAAAGCATCCAGTTGGCGGACGCCATCTTTGACGGGGATGTATGCTTCATCGGATATCCCAATTCCTCCGGGGAGAGCGGGACGTATTTCACTATGGACTCGGGGCTTGCGATTACCACCAAGTGTTCTGACAAGGACGGCGCGTGGGCCTTTATAGAGAGCTGGCTGACAACCGAGAATGACCGTTATGGCTTTGGATTTTCCAGCAACAAGAAGACCTTTGCCGAGGCCAGGGCGGAGGCCACCAAGATTGAGTATTTGCTGGATGAAAATGGAGAGAAGGTACTGGATGAGAACGGCGAGCCTATTATTGAGGGCAGCGGAGGCGCCGTCGGTTATGGAGATGACTGGATGTATGAGTATCATGTCCCCACGGAGGAGGAGGTTGACAAGCTGGAGGCGTTGATTAAGATCGCCAGACCGTCTACAGGTTCGGATTCGCAGATTATGGATATTATCTCTGAAGAAGCGCAAGCTTTCTTTAAGGGACAGCGCACTGCTCAGGACGTGGCAAACAATATCCAGAATCGCGTTCAGCTCTACATGAACGAGAATATGTAAATCAGAGGTACTTGTCTTGAAAAAAAGAAGAGGAACGAACAAAGTAATCAGAAGGCGCAAGTTTAGCTCGGGGCTTTTTATAGCCCCAAGCTTTCTTGGCGTACTGGTCTTTTTTCTGGTGCCTTTCATAGTGGTTGTGTTTTATTCCGTGGTGGATAATCCCATCAGTACCAATTTTGTGGGGCTGAAGAATTTTTCCCAGGTGCTCAAAAATGCTGCATTTCAGACAGCAGTGAAAAATACGGTGAGATTTTCGGTGATTGGGGTGCCATTGTCCGTGGTGCTGTCGCTTATGCTGGCCATTGTGCTGGAGGCAAAACTGCCGTTCAGAAGTCAGTTCAGAACCTTTTTCCTGAGTCCCATGATGGTGCCGGTGGCGTCCGTGGTGCTCATCTGGCAGGTGCTGTTTCACTATAACGGAGCGGTGAACGATGTGCTGAGCGTGTTTGGCGTTGACAAGATAGACTGGTTCAAGTCGAATTATTCTACCATTGTCATCGTAATCCTGTTCCTGTGGAAAAATCTGGGATATAATATGATACTGTTCATGGCGGCCCTCGCCAGTGTTCCCAAGGACATTCTGGAGGTAGCGAGGCTGGAGAGTGCCACGCCGCTGCAGACCTTCTTCTATATTAAGATCAGATATTTGTCCTCTACGATATTGTTTGTGACCATTATGTCGTTAATCAGTTCCTTTAAGATATTCCGCGAGATTTACCTTTTGACTACGGATTATCCCCATGACGCCATTTATATGTTGCAGCATTATATGAACAATAAGTTCAGGAATCTGGACTATCAGACGCTGTCTGCGGCGGCAATCCTCATGTCTTTAGTGATGATTGTTATTATCGGCGCCTTATTTATCATAGAGAATCATTTTGGAAAGGATGTAGAAGGGTAGCAATATGTCGGAAAAAATCAGTCGTATTCCTGCCCGCGGGACAGGGAAAAAGAACAAGGGCAAAGAAGTGTGGGCGGTCACTAAGATCGCGATAGCTACCGTTATTGCGGCGAGCTTTGCAATTCTGTTCCTGATGCCTATTGTGCTGACCATCACCAATTCCTTTATGTCCTCCTCGGAGATTTCCGCCAATTACGGTTCTGTGTTTGCGGTGAATGAGAATGGCGGAAAGGTGTATATCGCCGAGAAGGTAAATTTAAAATTCATACCGGATATGGTATCCTTTTCTCAGTATATCACAGTGCTCTTCAAGAGCCCGGAATATCTGCTGAAATTCTGGAATTCCGTCATACTGGCAGGCCCTATCGTGGTGTTCCAGCTGACGGTGGCGGCGCTGGCGGCCTATGGTTTTGCCAGATATTCGGGAAAGATTCGGAGTATTATTTTCTTTTCGTATGTGATACTGATGCTGATGCCATATCAGGTGACTCTGGTGCCCAACTATCTGGTGGCGGAATGGCTGAAGCTGCTGGACAGCTACTGGGCAATCTGGCTGCCGGGGATTTTCTCGCCTTTTGCGGTGTATCTGCTGACCAAGTTTATGAAGCGAATACCCTATTCGGTCATAGAGGCGGCTCAGATAGACGGAGCGGGAGAGTGGCAGATATTCAGACGGATATGCCTGCCGCTGTGCAAGGGAGCTCTCTGCTCTGCGGCGATACTGGTGTTTATTGATTATTGGAATATGGTGGAACAGCCGTTGATTCTGCTGTCGGATGCCGAGACGCATCCCCTGTCCGTGTTTTTGAGTAAAATCAACGCGGGCGATGTGGGACTGGCGTTTGCGGTGGCGACCATTTATATGGTGCCGAGTCTTTTGATTTTCCTCTACGGTGAGGAATATTTGGTGGACGGCATCACATATCAGGGCGGCATAAAAGGATAGATTTTTTTGATAGTTCAGATACAGAAAGGCAAGGGGAGGAACAATGAACGAGAAGAGTAACAAGAAGAGAGAATGGGTCAAGACCGCGGCGATTGTATTCTTGAGTGTGCTATTGGTGCTTACTTTTTTTTCCAATACGATCATGAATTACTCTCTGCCGGAGGTGGCGACGCAGTATGTGGAGTCGGGAAGCATTACGGCAAAAATCCGCGGAAACGGTGTAGTGGAGAGCGGAGATCCATACAGTGTCAAATTAAAGACTACCGGAGACAGCAATGCCACAGGCGTCTATGAGGTGCAGTCTGTTGAGGTGCGAAAGGGAGATACGGTGCAGAAGGGTGATGCACTGTGCTATCTGGCTTCCAGCGAGAATACGACAATGAAGGCTCTCAGAAAACAGTGGGATGAGAAGGTACAGGATGTGGAGCTCCGTATTTTGGAGGGAAAACTGTCAAGCTCTGTTCTGACCCATATCAATAACGGCAATCTTGCTTCTATGACGACTTATCAAAACCAGGTTCGCGATAAGGATACGGAGATTGAGAGACTGGAAGATGAGTTGCAGGAGGCGAAGGATACCCTGCAGTCATGGAAGGATCAGCAGGGCGGCAAGGTGAGCACCACGAAGGAGAAGAAAAAGCTGGATGAGGCTCAGGCGGCTTACGATGAGGTAAACGATGTAGTGGAGGCAGCCAAGGCGGATATTGAGGCGTGGGAGAGCGAGATTGCAGAAAACAATCGGAAGAAACGTGACTACGAAGATAACAAGCTCAATGCGGATGGAACGCCAGCAGTGACGCCTGAGGAATATAATGCAGCTATCCAGAACAATACAATTCTTGAGAATAGAATTCAGAAGAAGAAGGATGAGATTGCTGAGGACGAAGCAAAGCTTCCCGATTTGAAGAAGGCGCTCGACAAGGCGCAGAAAGCATATGACAACAAACTCTCCAACAAGGAAGATGATATAGAGGATCAGATTTCGAACTGGACGAAAGAGGTGGATGAACGCGAGGAGAAATTGAGCGAAGCCAAGGATGCCAAGGCACGGCTGATAGATGATCTGAAAGTGGAGCAGGAATTTGCCAAGTTGCAGGAGGAGATGGATGAGCAGAAGGGCGAGTCGGTGGACGGAGCTGTGACCGCGCCGGTGTCCGGAAGCATTATCGATGTGAATGTGAAGTCTGGAGAGGATACTCCCGGCAACGGAGTGCTCTTTACGATTCAGCCGGAGGGCAAGGGCTACACCATGGAGTTTACGGTCACCAATGAGCAGGCAAAGCGTCTCTCTGTGGGCGATAAGGCGGAGCTGGTGAATTCATGGCGCTACGACGATGTGGATGTGACGCTGGCGAGCATTAAACCTGACAAGCAGGACCCCAGCCAGAAAAAGCTCCTAACCTTTGATGTCACGGGAAGCGTCACGGCAGGGCAGTCCCTGAATGTCTCTGTGGGACAGAAGAGCGCCAATTATGATCTGACAGTGCCAAACAGCGCTATCCGTGAGGACAACAACGGCAAATTTATTCTCACGCTGGAGACCAAGAGCACACCGCTGGGCAACCGCTATATCGCCACCCGTGTGGATGTGGAGGTGATGGCCAGCGATGACAATCGTTCCGCAATCAGCGCGCCGCTTTACGGCTATGAATATGTTATCACCACATCCACAGCTCCCGTGGAGGCGGGTAAGCAGGTGAGACTTGCCAATAATTAAGGAGCATTAAGGTATATGAAGAAACTGATACTGAGTATTACCGGCGGGGTATCCTTTCTGGTGTTTCTGATTCTGTTTGCGTTGACGGAGCATATGGCATCGTCGCTGACAGAGCAGCAGATGGCCGGACGTTGGAGCGAGAAGGGCGGCGTGGCGCAGATTAGCTGTTTTTTCTCGGCAAATGCCTATGTGACAGAGGACTCTCTGCGGGAGTTTGAATATTCGCTGGACAGCTATCTGCAGGAGGCTTCCATCGTCCAGGAGTCTGAGAATCCGAGTGCAAGGCTCTGGGTGGATGCCTACAGCGCAGATGGCAAGATTACCGTAAGCAGCGACACGGGAAGGGTGGAGGCCGACGCTCTGGGCATTGGCGGAGATTTCTTTCTGTTCCATCCCCAAAAGCTTCTCTACGGATCCTATTTTTCGGGAAATGATCTCAATCAGGACTATTGTATCATCGATGAAGATACAGCGTGGCAGCTCTTTGGCTCCAATGATGTGGCAGGGATGATGGTCTATATCTCAGGCATACCGCATATTGTATCCGGGGTGGTAGAGCGTCCCAAGGGCAGGATGGTGGAGAAGGCGGGGCTGGATTCCACCCGCGTGTATGTCTCCCTCAGCACATTGGAGAATTATGGAGTCAGTCAGGGCATCAATCATTATGAAATTGTCATGCCGAACCCGGTGAAGGAGTTCGCTCTGAAGCATGTGAAAGAAAGGCTGGGGAGCGATGAGAGAGAGACGGAAGTGCTGGAGAATACCTCCCGATTCAGTCTGCTCAGCCGGCTGAAGGTGATCGGCGCCTTTGGAACGCGCTCCATGAACGGTCGTGCAATAATCTATCCGTATTGGGAGAATGTGGCCAGGGGCTATGAGGATATCATCGGAATGCTCACAGTCTTTATGCTACTCTTTCTGCTGTACCCGTTGGTTCTTGTTCTGGCGGTATTCATATACTGGTGGCGTCATAAGGGCTGGACATTAAAGGATGTATGGCTTAAGATAAAAGATAAAGTTGAACGCTTCGGGGAGAAGCAATACGCCCGGAGACAAAGGAAAAAGAATGAGGAGGAGTTATTATGAAAATGTGGAAGAGAGTGCTTGGTTTTGTGCTGGCAGCCACACTGCTTGCAGGCCTGTGCGCCTGTAACAAAAATCCGCAGGGCGGGAATGCATTAGGCGGTCAGGGCGGAAAGAAAAATAGTGCCAATGCCGCGCTGGCAAAGGAATATGTGTACCGCCTTCAGGAGTTTGATTTCAACGGCCTTCAGGAGAAGGGGGACGACGCCTATGTCCGCTTTGTTTCAGAGCACGACGGCAGGATCTATGCAATGATGCAGATCTATAATTATACCGGCAACAGCGACAACCGTAGATACAAATTGATTTCTACGAACACCGAAGGGGCTGATGCTAAGGTCTATGATATGCAGATGAGCATGGAGGATGATCAGCAGGAATCGGTTCCTGATGAGGAGACCGGTGCGGCGGATACTATCGCTGAACCGGAGGCCGAAGGTTATGTCTACGAGTCCACCAGTATCAGCGATTTTACAATATCGGGGGATCGGATTTACGGTGAGAAGAGCTATTATTTTGAGGACTATCGGGACCCTGACAATTATGTCCACGAGAACAACACTTATATCTGCTGTTGGGATCTGGAGGGCAAAATGATCTGGGAGAGTCCCATGGATTATCTGTCCAATGAAGAAAGCTGGCATTACATTCAGGCCTTCGTGGCTCAGGAGGACGGCACGGCGATTCTTCTGATTGGCGGTGACGATTGCGGTAAGATCGTTTTGGACGCCGAGGGCAAGGCGTCTGATCTGCAGCCTGCAAAAGGATTGGATAAGTTCTTTGAGAACAGCAACACTACTGCGGTGATGCCGGACGGCAGGCTTCTTGTGACTTATTATGGCGAAGACTGGCAGGATATGTATGTGGCCACCTATGATTTTGACACCGATATCATGAGCGAGGGTGTGCTGCTTCCCTCTTCTCTGCTTTACAATGGTATGGGCAATCTCGCGGTGGATGCCGACGGAGATATGATCTTCAGCAACAATCAGGGAGTTTTTAAGTATCATATCGGGGATGAGGCGGCTGTACAGATGATGAGTTTTGTGAACTCGGATTTGTATCTGAACAGTCTGAATGCCATTTTGCCCATGGACGACGGGCATTTTGTGGGATTCTATTCCGAATATGACGAGGAGAACTATAACAGCATTGTGCGGGGCGGTATCTTCACCAAGGTGGCTCCCGAGGACATTCCCGACAAGGAGGTCTTGGTGTTGGGCGGAAATTATATACCCAGCGATCTGCGTAAGCGCGTGGTAGACTATAATAAATCCAGCAACACGCATCGCATTGTGCTGAAAGATTATAGTCAGTACAGCACCTATGATGATTATATGGCGGCCTATACACAGATGAACAGTGATATTATCTCTGGAAATATGCCGGATATTCTGATTGTGGACTCTTATAATATGTCTCTGGACAATTATATCTCCAAAGGGCTTCTGGCGGATATCGGAGCGCTGATCGAGAAGGATGAAGAACTGTCCAAAACGGAGTTTATGGAGAATGTGTTTGAGGCCTGCAAGGTGAACGGCAAGCTCTATGAGATTATTCCCTCTTTCTATGTGCAGACCTATATCGGCAAGAAGGCTCTGGTGGGAGACCGCACCAGTTGGACGATGGAGGAGGCCAGACAGCTTTTGTCCACCATGCCCGAGGAGACCACTCTGTTCGGCGATATGATGCGGGGCGAGTTCTTTAACATGGTGATGGGCATGTGCGGCAATGATTTTATCGATGTGTCAACCGGAAAATGCAGCTTTGACTCAGCGGAGTTTATTTCCCTGATGGAATTTGCAAAGACGCTTCCTGAGGAGAGACCGGAGGATTATTACGAGGGCGACTGGTACACCGCTTATCAGTCTCAGTACAGGGAGAATCGTACTCTCCTGGCAAGTTGCTATATCAGCGATTTCCAGAATCTGGTTTATACCATCAATGGGTCCTTTGGTGAGGAAGTGAGTTTTGTGGGATTCCCTAATGCCAGCGGACAGGGATCGGTAATTTCAACCAACACCAGCTATGCGCTTGCGGCAGGGTCGGCCAATCTGGATGCGGCATGGGATTTCATGAGATATTATCTCACCGACGAATATCAGAGCGGATTGAGCTGGCAGCTGCCCATCAGCAAAAAGCAGTTTGACGAGCAGGCGCTGAAAGCTACAAAGAAGCCTTCCTATGAGGATGGGGACGGCAAGCAGGTGGAGTACGATTATACATGGTGGATTAATGATGAGGAGATGATCTTGGATCCCCTCACAACGGAACAGCTCGACACGATTAAGGCTCATATCGCTTCCGTCACCAAGAGAACTTATTACAATGAATATGTGTTGAACATTATCACAGAGGAGATGGATGCATTCTATAAGGGACAGAAGAGTGCGTCAGATGTGGCCTCCATTATCCAGAGCCGGGCTAAGCTTTATGTGAATGAAAATCGTTAAGCGGGATGGGGAAGGATGAACAGAACAGAACAGAAGAGAACAAGACAAAGAACCCTTGCGCTGTATGTATTTGTGACGGTCACCCTGCTTGCGGCCACCGCACAGATGCTGGCGCTCTCCAAATTTAATTTTGACGAGTACTTTACCATCAGTCTGGTGCGCAATTCATGGGCGGACATTGTCCGCCTGACGGCGCTGGATGTGCATCCGCCATTGTATTATCTGGCGGTGAAGGCGGCGGTGATCGTCTTTGGGGAGAATCTCTTCACATGGCATCTGGTGTCTTTCCTCTCTTTTTTGGGGATGGTGTTTATCACGGAGCGCTTTATCTCCCGAGTGTTCGGGGAGAAGGAGGCCTGCTTTTGTGTGCTGGCGGTCTGTGCTGCGCCGAATATGTTGCGCTATGCGCTGGAGGCGCGCATGTACAGCATGTCCATGCTGTTTATCACAGCCTCCTTTTATCTCGTCTGGCTGCTTTCAGAGCATTATGAGAGCAGACCGGGTAAAAAAACCATCAGATATTGGGTGCTTCTGGCGCTTGTGAATGTGGCCGCGGCCTACACTCATTATTTTGCGGGAGTGGCGGCAGTGGGACTTTCGCTTTTTCTGCTGTTGTTTTTACTGATTGCCAAGAAGGATTATGTGCATACCCTTCTGCAGTGGGGAGCATACTGTGTCGCCATGGCGCTGGCTTACCTGCCATGGATGTTTGTAATGATCGGGCAGATGCGCAGCATCGACGGAAACTATTGGATTGCCCGGATCAATCTGAACACGCTGTACGGCTATCTGGACATGCTCTTTGGCGTGCAAAAGCCCATGTACTATGGCTTAGTGATAGCATTTTTCCTGGGCAGCTTTTATCTGCTGATGAAGAAAGGGCAGAACGGAAGAGATTTCTGGAAGTGGGGCAGCTTTTTTGCCGCGGGATTCTTTCTTGTTTTTGGTGTGGGATATTCTGTCCTGAGAACGCCGATCCTGATAGACCGCTATCTGGTGATCGTGGTTCCGATGCTCTGGATATCTGTGGTCTTAAGTCTTTTGGATAAGAGGGAGAAATGGATAGAAATTGGTTTGCTCCTGCTTTTTTGCCTGTGTTTTATCTCCAATCGGGAGGATCTGTATCGTGAGTACGACGCGGTGGAAAACGGGGAGGAAACCCGCTGCCTGCTGGAGAATGTGGGCGAGTCGGATATTTTCTTTCACGTCAATGTGCAGCGCATGGTGGAGAGGATGGCGTTTTTGCCCGATGTGAGGCATCTGCTGCTCGAGGGCAGCGACGCGAGAGAGGCCTTCCACTACTGGCCGGAGATGACGGGATGCGAGAAAGTGGCCGATGCGGCGGAAGTGATTGCCATGGCGAGAGAGCAGGGCGCCGTTGTCTGGTGTGAGGACGATGCCTGTCTGGAGGAATTTGAGGCGGCAGGATTTTCGGTGGAGGAGTATCCGGCGTGGTCCGTGGTGTTCTACCGCCTTTGGTATGAAGAATAATTAAAGTCAATTAGTTTTTGTCCACTTCGATGACGGGACAGTACTCGGGGTTGTGAGCCTTGAGTTTATAAGTGATAATCTCGATCAGGGCATTGTCAGAAAGTTTGTAATCATAGGGCGCCACCACATCAAAAATCAAATTGGTGTGGGTGGGGCCTTTTACAATGCGAAAATCATGCATGGTGATACAGGGGTCGATGTCAGAGAGAATCTCTGATACCAGACTCCGTAACTGGTCGGTCTCGGGGTCGTTGACACACACCGGGTCCATATGGATGACTGCGCTGCAGTTTAAGGTGGAGTGAAGCTCGTGCTCGATCAAATCCACCAGATCATGCATTTCCAAAATATTGCCGTCCGCGGGAACCTCGGCGTGGAGAGAGATATGCACACGCCCCGGCCCGTAATTGTGTACCATCAGGTCATGAATGCCGATGATGCCGTCATGGGAGAGTACAATATCGTTCACCTGATTTACAAAAGCGGGCTCAGGAGCCTGGCCCAACAGGGGGCCGATGGTGTCTTTTGCAGCGTTTATGCCCGCGATGCAGATGAACACGGCTATGGCCAGACCGCAATAGCCATCCGCCACAAAACCTGTATAATGAGAGATGAGCAGACAGACTAAGACGATGGCAGTGGCGCAGACATCGCTTATGCTGTCCATGGCTGTGGCGGCCATGGCGACGGATTGAATTCGCTTTCCAATCTGGCGATTATAGAACGCCATATAACATTTGACCAGAATAGATGCCAAAAGAATCAGCACCGCAAGAACAGAGAATTCCGGCTTTTCGGGATGAAGAATCTTGCTCACAGAGTTTTTGAAGAGCTCAAATGCCATGAGCAGTATCAGAAACGCCACCACCAGACCGGAGATATATTCCAGCCTGCCGTGCCCGAAAGGATGATCGGAGTCCGGCTTCTGACTCGCCAGTTTGAAACCCAGAAGTGTCACGATGGAGGAACCTGCGTCGGAGAGATTGTTCAGGGCGTCCGCCGTGATGGCAATGGAGCCGCTCAGGATACCGACGGCAAACTTCCCGCCAAACAGCAGGAGATTCAGGGCGATGCCCACCGCGCCGCAGAGCATGCCATAGGCCAGACGGACTTTCGGATTCTCCGGTTCCGCGTGATTTTTGATAAAAATATTTGCCAGCAATTGAATCATTTTGTTACTTCCTTTTTTATTTCGGGTTGTCAGACCATTGTAAGATATTATTGCGGAAAATACAATACAAAATATTGACTTACCGTTTTGACATGAAGTATAATTTTACATGGTAAATCTTAGGAAAAATTGTATGTAAGAGAGGGAAAAGTTTTGAGACAGTTTTTTGGTAAGAGCCAGAGCGGAGATCTGCGGGAGGCAGTCAAAGGATTGGACACCCCGCAATTTATTATGCTTTTATCCAATAAGGAGCAGTTCGAGGCACATGTTAAAAAATTGGAAGCGCTTTATCCCCATGTTCCCAGTATTGGATGTATTGGAATGAGTTATGACACACAGGTAGTGGAAAAAGGCGTCAGCGTCATCGCTTATTATGATGGAGTCACTGCGGCTGCCAATGTTCTGGAACAGGTGTCTGTCATGCCGGTCAAATACATTGAGCGGTTGAAACAGGATTTAAAGAGCGTCAGCAGTTCCGGAGAGAATACGGTGTGTATTGATTTCTGTACCGGAAATGACGCCTGTGTATTGACAACGATTTGCAGCGTATTAAAACGCGGTCATATACCTTTGGTAGGTGGAACCGGTGACGGGGGAATGGTGTCGGCAAACGGCAAGATCTATCAGGATGCGGTGGCATATGCGCTGGTTAAAAATAATCATGGCCGTGTGAGGACTTATAAAGAAAATATCTACCATCAGATGGGAAATTATCGTTTTATTGCTTCAAAGACGGACAAAGCCGAATACAAAATCGGGCAGTTGAACGGGAAGTCTGCAAGACAGGTCTATCAGGACATTCTTCATATTACGGAGGAGGAAATACAGACACAGACATTTAAAAATCCTTTCGGCAAGGTCAATGGGGATGATACTTGTATTATTTCCATTAAGGAAGTGAGTGGAGACGCGTTGACGTGTTTCCGGCAGGTAAATGATTCAGATGTGCTTATCATGCTGGAATTAGGAGATTATAAAGCGATTGTCAGGGATACCATCAGAACAATCAAGGAAGATTTTCCTAAGATTTCGGCGGTGTTTTCTGTCAATTGTCTGTTCAGGTATCTGCTTTTTAATGAAAACCATTATATGCAGGAGTATCTGCAGGACATGAGCGCCTTGAACAATCATGCCGGTCTGGTCGGATATGGAGAACATTATAATAATCGTTTTGTTAATCAGTCTATGACCTGTGTTGTGTTTGAATAGTGTAGTCTGAAAGAAAGGTAGAATATGAAATTATGGAAAAAAGACCGGCAGGAGGCAAAAAACCTGAATCCGGTGTTGCATGTGATGGAAAGCCTTCAGGAATACCGCAATACGCTTGTTCAAAATGAAGTGGCATCCCTATATGAATTGAGTATGGTGAGCAAATCTTTTGGCGGTGTACTGAAGGAGTCAGAAGAACTGAGAGAATGTCTGCAGGATTTTGAACAGTCTTTTTCTAATATCAGTACGGTATCCGGTCAGTTTGCGGCCGTAAAAGACAATATTTTTGAGTCTGTGGCCCAGGCACAGGGTGAAGTGGAGGAGCTGAAGAACAGTTCGCTTTTGGTGGAAGGCTATTTTGATGAGATGCAAAAGACATTTGAAACCTTTCAATTGTCTCTGGCAGAGATTAAGAAATGTATGGGTAAGATTGTGTCTATTGCGGACCAGACCAATATTCTCGCGCTTAACGCTTCCATAGAGGCGGCAAGAGCAGGAGAGCAGGGCAAGGGTTTCGCTGTAGTGGCAGGAGAAGTAAAAAGCCTGTCGGATGAAATTAAGAACCTCGCTGATATGGTAGACGCCAGCATTGGTGATGTGGAGGAGGGAACCGATAAGCTCAGCGCCAGCATACATACTTCCCATCAGGCATTGGGACATAGCTTGTCCAAAGTGGATGAGACTTATAAAATGTTTGATAATATCACTCAGTCGGCGGATGGTGCGCAATCGGTGCAGAGGGAGATTTCTCTGGTTATTGATGGCTCGAAGGCCAAGCTGCAGACCCTGAACAGTTTCTTTGAACAGTTGAAGAAACAGTATGAGAAAGTAATGCAGCATATTAACCGTGCAAGTAAAATGGGAACGACCAAAAGCGCCATGTATGAGGACATTGATAATATGATGTCCCAGATTCCGCCCATTATAAGCGATTACAGCGCAGAATAGCATAGATAATTTTCAGTGCATAATGTTTTTGTGCATGAAGATAATAAAATTTAAGAAATCTGGAGGAAAGTATATGAGCAAGAAACCTGTAGTTTTAATGATTTTAGATGGATATGGATTAAATGAGAAATCGGATGGCAATGCGGTGGCTCTTGCCAAGACCCCTGTGATGGATGAGCTGATGCGGACCTGTCCCTTTGTGAGAGGCAATGCCAGCGGCATGGCGGTCGGACTTCCCGAGGGGCAGATGGGTAATTCCGAGGTGGGGCATTTGAACATGGGCGCAGGCCGCATCGTATACCAGGAGCTCACCCGCATCACCAAGGAGATTCAGGAAGGGACATTCTTTGAGAACCCCGCGCTCCTCTCGGCGGTGGAGAACTGCAAAAAGAATAACAGCGCGCTGCATCTCATGGGACTTTTGTCCGATGGCGGCGTTCACAGCCATAATACCCATCTCTACGGACTTTTGGAGCTGGCTAAGAGAAACGGTCTGGAGAAGGTGTATGTCCACTGCTTTCTGGACGGCCGCGACACTCCCCCTGCCAGCGGCAAGGAGTTTGCAGAGGCCTTAAGAGACAAGATGGAGGAAATCGGCGTGGGCAAAATCGCCTCGGTGATGGGCCGTTATTATGTCATGGACAGAGACAATAACTGGGATCGCGTGAAGCTCGCCTATGACGCCCTGACAAAGGGTGAGGGACTCAAGGCCAAATGCGGTATCTGCGGCATTCAGGAGTCCTATGACAGAGGAGAGACAGACGAGTTTGTGAAGCCCACGGTCACTGAGGACGGCGCGGTGGTAACGGACGGAGATTCAATCATCTTCTTTAACTTCCGCCCTGACAGAGCGCGTGAGATCACCAGAGCCTTCTGCGATGACGACTTCAAGGGCTTTGACCGGGGTGCGCGCAAGAATATCACCTATGTGTGCTTTTCCGATTACGATCCCACCATCCCCAACAAGGAGGTGGCGTTCCACAAGGTTGCGGTGACGAACACCTTCGGAGAGTGGCTGGCCGCAAATAACATGACCCAGGCCCGTATTGCGGAGACAGAGAAATATGCCCATGTCACATTCTTCTTTAACGGCGGTGTGGAGGAGCCCAATCCCGGCGAGGATAGAGTTCTGGTAAACTCTCCCAAGGATGTAGCGACATATGATCTGAAGCCCGAGATGAGCGCCTACGAGGTCTGTGATAAACTCACAGAAGCGATCCGTTCCGGCAAATACGACGTGATCATCATCAATTTCGCAAATCCCGACATGGTGGGACACACCGGTGTACTGGACGCTGCGATAAAGGCTGTCGAGGCGGTTGACGAGTGCGTGGGCAGAGCCGTGGAGGCTGTGAGAGAAGTGGATGGCGTACTGTTTATCTGCGCGGATCACGGCAATGCAGAGATGCTTGTGGATGATGAGACGGGCGAGCCTTTTACCGCCCACACCACCAATCAGGTGCCTTTCCTTCTGGTGAATTACGATGAGAATTATACCCTGAGAGAAAATGGCTGTCTGGCAGATATTGTGCCCACATTGATCGAGATCATGGGCAAAAAACAGCCCGAAGAGATGACCGGAAAATCTCTGCTGGTACGCAGATAAAGCTGCGGATAAGTGCGGATTTTCTGCTTGAATAAATGATTTCCAAAACAATGAAAAAGCTTTAAAATCTTCCAAATGCGAGGGTTTTAAGGCTTTTTTATTGACAAAATCTTCTCAATGATTATAATTATTAAGTGAATATCCTTTAAAATTTATCGTGGTAAATTGGAAAAGTGAAAAAACATTAATTTAAAGGTAAATTTGAAGAGGTAAGACAAGAGAGGTGTTACAGTGGCAAAATACATCACAAAACGAATTCTATTGGCGCTTGTCACGATATGGGTGGTGGCGACGCTGACCTTTTTCCTGATGAACATGGTTCCGGGAGGCCCCTTCATGTCCGAGAAGGCAATCAGCCCTGCGGCGCAGGCGGCCTTAGAGGCAAAATATGGTTTGGATAAGCCGCTGGGACAACAGTACATCACTTATATAACGGATGCTCTGCACGGCGATTTCGGCGACAGCCTGCGGCAGCGCGGACGTACCGTCAGCAGTATTATCTCCAGTAAATTTCCGGTATCCGCAAGAATTGGCGGTCTGGCAGTGCTGGTCGCTCTGTGTCTGGGAATTCCTCTGGGCTGTATCGCGGCATATAAGCGCGGCAAGGTGCTGGACAGCATCATCAGCGTGGTGTCCACCTGCGGTATTGCCGTGCCGAGCTTTGTAATTTGTACTGTACTCATGTATTTTCTGGGGGTGAAGGCGAGACTGCTTCCCACGCTGGGACTCACGGGCTGGAAGAGTTATGTCATGCCGGTCACAGCGCTGGCCTTTTATCCCACGGCATACATTATGCGTCTGATGCGTTCTTCCATGCTGGATGTGCTGGGACAGGATTATATGCGCACAGCTAAGGCAAAGGGACTTTCACAGCAGGTGAGTATTTTTAAACATGCGCTGAGAAACGCTATTTTGCCGGTGGTCACTTACCTTGGCCCCATGATTACTTACACGCTGACAGGCAGTTTTGTCGTCGAGAAGATTTTTACCATTCCGGGTCTGGGCGGAGAGTTCATAAGCGCAATTACGAACCGGGATTATACCATGATTATGGGTACCACGATTTTCCTGGCTACCTTCATGGTGATTATGAACGTGATTGTGGATATTGTCTACAAGCTTATCGACCCCAGAATTCAGCTGAAGTGAGGAATGGAGAGGACAGATGAACAAGAATCCTTTGAGTTTACAATTAAATTTAAAGCCCGAAGATTTCCTGCCGGCGTCCGATGCGGAGAAGGAAAGCCTGGTAGTTATGCGGGACAGTGTCAGTTTCTGGAAAGATGGTTTCCGCCGTCTGGCCAAAAACAAGGTTGCGATGGTAAGCCTGGCTGTCATTATCATCGTTATGATTTTTTCGTTTATTGTACCGATGTTTTACCCTTATAGCTATAAGACGCAGATGAAGGGAGCCAACAATCTGGCCCCTATGCAGTATTCTGAACAGGAGCTGGAGGCGATTGAGGCGGGGGAGAAGGTATTTCCCCATATTTTCGGAACGGACAAAATGGGGCGTGATTATGCAATCCGCGTCATGATGGGAAGTAGAATTTCCCTGCTGGTCGGTTTGATAGCCACGGCGATTATTTTCCTGATTGGCTCCACATATGGTTCCATCGCTGCATTTGCCGGCGGTTGGGTCGATATGGTAATGATGAGAATTGTGGATACCATATATACCATACCTGATATCCTGTTGATCGTGCTGTTATCCTTTGCTCTGGATGCGCCGCTGGAGGCGTTGGCAGAGGTTCCGGGCTTTGGTTGGATTAAGGTTATCGGTGATAATATGGTCAGCATCTTTGTGGTGTTTGCACTGCTGTACTGGGTCGGCATGGCCCGCATGGTGCGAAGCCAGGTTTTGATGCTGAAGGAAAGCGAATATGTGACTGCGGCGAGAGCGCTGGGGGCAAAGAGCGGCAGAATTATCAAGAAGCATTTGCTCACCAACTGTATCGGTACTCTGATTGTGACCACAACGCTTCAGATTCCCTCATCCATTTTTACGGAGAGTTTTCTGAGCTTTCTGGGTCTGGGTGTTGCCGTGCCGCTTCCCTCGCTGGGAAGTCTGTGCAGCGACGCAATCAACGGCATGAGCACCTATCCGTATCTGTTGTTTATTCCGGCCATTGTAATCAGCTTGATTATTTTGAGCTTTAATCTGCTCGGAGACGGTCTGAGGGACGCTTTTGACCCGAAGCTGAAAAATTAAGGAGGAAACGCCATGAGTGAGTATTTGGTACAAATTGAAAATGAGCGTCTCTCCTTCTTTACGCCGGCGGGAGAGGTGAAAGCATTGAATGATGTGAGTATCCGCTTAAAAGAGGGCGAGGTACTCGGTATTGTGGGCGAGAGCGGAAGCGGCAAGTCCGTCACTGCCTACAGCCTGATGGGGCTGACTGCATATCCCGGCAGACTGATTGGCGGTACGCTGGACTTTAACGGACACCGCATCAATGACATGACCGAGAAGGAGATGCGCAAGATACGCGGCAACGAGATTGCCATTATCTTTCAGGATCCTATGACCAGTCTGAATCCGGTGTATACCATCGGCAATCAGATTGAGGAGGTAATCCTTCTGCACACGGACAAGAAAAAGAAGGAGGCGCATGCCAGAGCCAAGGAGCTGCTGGAGCTGGTAGGTATCAACGAGCCGGAGAAGCGTCTGAAGCAGTATCCTCACGAATTGTCCGGCGGTATGCGTCAGCGTGTGATGATTGCCATTGCGCTGGCCTGTGAGCCGAAGCTTTTGATTGCGGATGAACCCACCACGGCGCTGGATGTGACCATTCAGGCTCAGATTCTGGAGCTGATGATGGAGCTGAAGGAAAAGCTGGGCATGGCGATCATTATGATTACCCACGATCTGGGAATCGTGGCGAATATCTGTGAGAAGATCGCGGTCATGTACGCGGGACGTATTGTAGAGTACGGCATGACAGATGATATTTTTTATGAGCCGAAGCATGAATATACCAGGGGACTTTTGCGCAGCATCCCTCGTCTGGATGCAACAAAGCATGAGAGATTGATTCCCATTGAGGGAACTCCGATTGATTTGCTCAATCCCCCTAAGGGCTGTCCCTTTGCGCCCCGCTGTGGGCAGTGTATGAAGATTTGTCTGCGGGAGATGCCTCCGGTGACGGAATTTGGAGAGATTCATTACACCCAGTGTTGGCTGAACCAGAAACAGATGATGGAAGGAGAGGCGGCTCATGAGTGAAAAGTTAGTACAGGTTGAACATTTAAAACAATATTTCCCGGCCGGCGGTTTTGGTAAAAATAAAAAATTTGTGAAGGCTGTGGACAATGTGTCCTTCCACATTAACAAGGGAGAGAACTTGGGACTGGTGGGAGAGAGCGGCTGCGGCAAGAACACCACGGGCA
>JAIDDH010000100.1 GCA_029055435.1 Acetatifactor sp. | reverse complement strand
AGCGAAAGCGTGTCTGCGTTGGAGTATACAATTTGCACAATGACTCTTTGCCAAAATGAGAGTTTCGCAATTGTCTATTAACTTTCATTCAAACGAAAACTTCATATTCCATGATTTACGTATTTCATCCATCAACCTTAAAACAGCAACACTGTCCTCCGGCCTGAAGATTTCACTGTGCGTCCTACCGGCTCTCACACATCGGTTTACTTCCCGTATCTCATACTCAAATCCATTTATCTCAAAAGGACTCTCAATCGTGTATGCCTCTCCCTCCACAGGCTTTACCGTCATGGAAGAAGCCGTCTGAAAATCCGGCAGGTAAACAGTTGCCTTATCGAAGTAAAGTGCCGCCTGTCGTTCCATCTGCAAGCCTATGCCCTGCACGGAGTGCGCTGTCTGTCCTCCCGGATATTTAAGCTGCAGCACGCTGAAATCATCCGTTCCATATTCATTAAAATGTACTTCCGAGGTCATTGTCTCCGGGGCTGCTCCCATCAGCATATGCAGGAAGCCAAGGTTATAGATACCTATATCAAGCAGCGCTCCTCCGCCCAATTCCGATTTGAATTTGCGCTCACGCCTTGCACCTTTGGCAATAAACCCATAATCACAGCGCACATGACGTAATTCTCCAAATTCTTTTGTTTCAATGATCCGCAAAAGCTTTTCATACAGCGGCAGAAAGCGAATCCAGAATGCTTCCATGATAAACAGCCCTCTCTCATCTGCCTCACTATATAATCGTTCCGCCTCACCGGCATTTGTCGTGAAGGGCTTTTCACACAGAACATGCTTGCCATTCTTAAGACATAACATTGCATTACTAAAGTGCATGCTATTTGGCGTGGCAATATAGACAGCTTCTACCTCCGGATCCGCCGTCAGTTCCTCATAAGACCCGTATGCTTTCTCAATCCCATAGGTATCTGCAAATTCCTGTGCTCTTTTCGCATTCCGCGACCCCACAGCCACTATTTTTTCGCCATCGGAATGCATTTCTGCCACGGTTTTTGCAAACTTTGCCGCAATCGTTCCCGTTGCCAGAATACCCCATTTCATTTTACTTCATCCTCCACTTTTTTACCATGTATACTTCTTTTTTGTTCTAACCATTTTTCAAATAACCGCTCAAATTCAAGTTCTTCGTCAGTTCCTATATTTGGGATATCCACCATCCTTTTCTCCCATGACGACAGATAAGCCGCATTGGAAAGCAGCAGGCTTTTTCTTCCTTCTGTGCCCTGAGCAATGCATTTCCCGACACTCATGCATTCATCGGCAAATCCCTGTAAAACTTTTTCGTATGGCTTCTCTTCCTTTTTCGGAGTTATTTCTGTCCATGTTCCTTTTATTTTCCTGAAATAATCCGTGGAACTTTTGCGATAATCCGCCTCCTTGCCACCCATCTCCTGAACGAGTTCCCCGATTCGCAGTTTTCCGTTCTCACAGACAATCAGTGCCTCCTCCAGAGATATTTCCAAACGGTTTATACCCGGCGCATCTCCGGTTGAAGAGATAAACGTCCCCGTTGCTCCGTTTTCCCATTCAAAATACGCAGTCACATCATCCTCTACCTCGATATTGTGAAAATGTCCCTCTTTGCAAAAGCATTGGACTCTGGCAGGCATGCCACATATCCACTGCAAAAGATCCAGCTTGTGCGGACATTGGTTCAATAAAATACCGCCTCCGTCCTTATCCCATGTCGCATGCCAGGAACTTGAAGTATAATATTGTTCCGGTCTGTACCAGTCCGTGACAACCCAGTTTACTCTTTTTAGAGCGCCATATTTTCCGCTGTTTACCAACTCATACAACTGTATATGCAGCGGAAGGGTTCTCTGGTTAAACACCATACTAAACACCTTGCCCGACTTAACGGCTTCGGTTTCCATGATCCTCGCCTGCCTGCTATATACACCTGAAGGCTTATCGCACAGCACATGCAGCCCATTCTTAAACGCCCTGACTGTCAATTCCTCATGAGCATAGTGCGGCGTTGCAATCACAACGGCATCTATCGACAGCTCTTTATTTTCCACTGCCGTAAAAAGCTCGTCCGCAGTCTCATATACGGGCATGCCCGCCTCAATGGACGGCAACAACATCTCCCTGTATGTTCCACGCACCCTTGTGATAGCGCTCAATTCCATTCCCTGAATCATGCCGTCCTGTATGATAGAAGCATATTTGCTTCCCATATTTCCTACTCCGATGATTGCTGTCCTTATCATATATTTATCCTTCCTCTTTTTATTTACCTTTAATAGAAAAAGGCGTTCATCTTTTGATAAAACGCCTTGTCACTGTTTAAATTATTTCCATGTAAAACTATCCGGCGTTATGCCGTTAAAATTAGCTGCCGGCACGATATCTCCTAATATAAGCGATTCATATGCCGCATCCAGCTTTTTGATTGTTTCTGCCGATAGCTGATTTCTTCCCTCCGTGCTTACATAGCCTGTGGAACCCGTATCGGCCTGAAGCGTTACATTCCCCCCTCCGAAAAAGCCGACAGAGATCGCATTCAATGTTCTCTCAACATCCCGATGCATCACCTTAATGGCAGAAGTCAGCATGACGTTCCGATTCCCGTCAGCGCCGTCATCATACTGGTCAATATCGCAGCCGATGTACCAGACGCCATCCGCCTCCTTAACTGCTGCTAGGACACCGCTTCCGGCCGTACCGGCCGCTGTAAAGATAACGTCAACGCCCTCCGCAATCAAAGCTTTCCCAATGATCTTTCCGGTCTCTATGTCAGCAAAAGAACCGATATAGTTACCACCCACGTCAGCGCCGGTAACATCTGTTCCCGCATAGGCAGGAAGCTCAACTATCTTTACTTTTTTTCCCTCTGTCCCGTTCACATATTTCACGCCGCATTCAAAGCCATACTGATAGTTTACATTGGAGGGATAAGCAACGCCGTTTACGACAGCCACCTTACCAGTCTTTGTCTCAAGCGCCGCCGCCATTCCCGCAAAGAAGCCGGATTCCTGCTCCGCAAAACACATCGCAAAAATATTATCCACCTCCACCTCATTGCCCTTTGCATCAGAGGGGAAAGTATCTACCAGAATAAACTTAACATCCGGGTTTTTCTGCGCGATTTCGGAGATTCCCGCAAACTGGAAACCGCAGCATACAATCACATTATAATCCGCCACAATATCCGCCACTGTCGCAAGAGCCGCCGCCGTATCACCGGTAGACTCCTGTACGGGCGTTACCGTTGCACCCGGATGGGATTCTATGAAAGTCAAAATGCCGTTATAATTATCTTCATTAAAAGAATGATCGTCTACCCCTGCAGGACTGCTGACAATCGCAATCTTCATGCCTTCACCCGCGTTCTCCGCCACCGTCGCTTTCGTCTTCCCTGATTCTCCACAGGCAGTCACAAAGAAAATCATGGCAAACGCAAGAAGAAGTGACAATATCTTTTTTCTCATAATCATTTCCTCCCGAAATTATATTTTAAAGAACGCAACGTCCCGCTCAAGATCATCCGCAATATCCTTCAAATCCTTTGACGCATCCGCAAGCAGGGTGATTGTCGCATTCAGCTCCTGCATCGACGCATTTGTTTCCTCTGCCGATGCTGTATTTTCCTCTGCGACGGCAGACAGATTCTGTATCACATCAACTACCTTAACTCTTGCCTCATCGCACTCCTTGGTCTGCTCATAGATCTGCTTGGTTTCTTTGATAGAGGTTTCGATCTTCTCACTGACTTCAGCGAATTTTTTCTTTGTCTCCTCCAGCTTCCTCTGCTGTTCCACAATGATCTCTCTCGCCTCTGTCATAATCTCAACAGATGCCTTGGAATCCGCTGCCAGCTGTTTTATGATATCTTCGATTGTCTTGGCCGAGCTGTTGGAATCCTCAGCCAACTTGGAAATCTGTGAAGCCACAACGGCAAATCCCCTGCCGGCTTCCCCCGCTCTTGCCGCCTCGATATTGGCATTTAATGACAACAGGCTAGTCTCGCTGGCAATCTCCGTAATCAGATTGACAGAATCCTGAATCTTCCCGACAGATTCATTGGTCGTATTTACAGAAGTATCTATTTTCCTGATCGCCTCTAACGTCTTGTCATTCGATACGCTCAATTCGCTGATGATCCGCTCGGATTCCTTATCCGCCTCTCTGATTTCCATGGATATGCCGTCCAGCTCCTGCACGCCCGTGACGATTTTTTCAATCATAGAGCCGATGGTCGTAACCTGCATGGTCGCCGACTCGATATCCTCCGCCTGAGTCTGAGCGCCTTTGGCGATATCCTGCACCGCACGGCTGATTTCCTCCACCGTAGCGCCGGTCTGGGACGCAACAGATTCCAGAGAATCACTTGACTGTGTCAGATTGTCGGTTTTTTTCTTAATGCTGCCGACCATGCTCTGAAGCTTTTCTGCCAGACCATACATGGATGCGACCATTACACCGATCTCATCCGTTCTCTTCTGCGCCACTGCGCTAAGTTTCTCCGCTCCCTCGCTGAGCTCCACCCGCAGATTGCCGTCAGAAATACTGCCAAGCATACCGCCTACCCGGACAACAATGGCAGCGATTCCTTTCACAAGAAAAGTACAGACAACCAATGCCACTGCCAGAATAACAAGAGAAATGAACACAATCCCTATTGTTTTGTTTCGGATCATTGCATCAACATCCTCTGACGGACGCCCGGCAAAAACCATACCCACAACAGAACCTTCTCTGTTCCGTACCGGTTTGTAATAGGCATAATAATTTTGATCATTGATCACAATGCTGTCTGTACTATATTCTTCCCCGCCTTTCAATACATGCTCCACAACCTCATCGGACGCTTTTGTCCAAAGCATCCTGTTGCCTGATTTGTCGATCAGCGAAGTGGCCACCCTCACATCCCCGTAATAGAGGGTAACGTCAGTATCTTCGCCCAATGTATAGCTGTCAATAATGTCCTCATGTGCGGTGATATTATAATCCCCTTTGTAGAGCAGATACCCCTTCACACTATACTCACCCGGATCGATCGCATCGTAGGACGCAGAAACCGATTGACACACAAGAGCCAACCCCTTCATCACTTGTTCCTTCATCCCGCTATGTAATGCGTTGATGGAATAAGCTGCCAAAATAACATCTGCACAAATAATCGGCAGCGCACACATTAAGATCAGTTTCGCTAAGATCCCCAAACCCTTTTTCTTTTTTCTGTCCATCGTAATATAACGCCCTTTCTGCAAGCCTCGATCTCGTTTTGCATCTCACGCAAAAGGATGTATGATTTTTCCGCCTGAGAATACACTTATTTATATTTTACTATCATTTACAAGTAATAGGCAAGACCTTTTTCCGTTTGCGCTTCCGCATAAAAATTTGCGGATATAATGAATGACATTCAATTTGTTCTGTGATAAAATATTCATTGTCAGTAGAGAGACCTATTGAAATTTACTTAAATCACTATGAGGACACCAAAAATGAAAATAAAGGAGATGGACGAACATGGAAAAAGTATTTCAGTTTTTAAAGGATGCAGAAATTTATTATCTTGCAACGGTTGAGGGTGACCAGCCGAGAGTAAGACCCTTTGGCACAGTACATATTTTTGAGGGAAAACTTTATATTCAGACCGGCAAGGTGAAAGATGTGTCTAAGCAGATCATGGCAAACGGCAAGGTGGAAATATGTGCCATGAAAGAAGGAGACTGGATTCGGGTGGCAGGCACGCTTGTGGAAGATGACAGAACAGAGGCAAGGCAGTCTATGCTCGACGCTTATCCGAGCCTGCAAAATATGTATGCGGCAGATGATGGAAATACGCAGGTCTTTTACTTGGAAAATGCAACTGCGACCATATCTTCATTTACACACGAACCGGAAGTGATCAAATTTTAATCGATGGTGGCAATGATTGGGCGCCGCTTACTTTCGATCATACTTTACCGAAAGTAAGCGGCGATTTCCTTCATCCTGCTTTCCTGCCTCACATGGAACGGGCAGCGAGATTCACAGTGTCCGCACTGCACGCAGGCATCTGCCTTAATCTCCAGATTGCGGTAGTGCTCTGCCGCCATGGAATCTCCATTTCTGGCGAGGTCATAGTACTTATTGATGATGCCAATGTCGAGCCCCATGGGGCATGGCTTACAGTGATTACAGTAAACACATTTTCCAACAGCCTCCGCAGGACTAAAAGAACCGATCAAAGAATAATCC
Source organism: Acetatifactor sp. (assembly GCA_029055435.1). Taxonomy (GTDB): domain Bacteria; phylum Bacillota; class Clostridia; order Lachnospirales; family Lachnospiraceae; genus Acetatifactor. Next base: position 12,973 of record JAIDDH010000100.1, on the reverse strand, counting down.
TTTTCCGCCTCAGTTGCTCCAAAATAGCCCAGCAAATGCTCCACCTGCGCCACGTCGGACATCCCTGGCAGTACCGTCAGCACGCCGGACCGATCCAGCGCATATTGAATGCACTGATACTGTGTCAATGCCTTTCCAAAGGGTGAAATAGCCGCATCCAACAACTGTCCGCCGGAAAAAGGCTTCATGACAGAGATGCCGATTCCTTCTGTTTCACAACGGCTGTAAATGGCAGACCGCTCATCCACAGAACCTTTGGCATATTCACCTTTTTGATAGTCATACCCCGGGTTCACCGAAAACATCAGCATATCCACAGATACTTCATCCAACACTCTCTGGATAGTGGCCGGAGTATGGGAGGACAGACCGATGTGCTTTACAACTCCCGCTTCCTTCATCTTCATCAGATAAGAAAAAGCGCCATTTTTACGGTATGCCTGCCAGTCAGACACTTCATCAATACAATGTATGAACCCATAGTCAATATAATCTGTTTTCAGCTGCGCAAGCTGCCACTCAATGCCTCGCCGGATTGTCTCGCCGTCCGTAGTCCAGCCATAAGTTCCCGAAGCATAATTTGCACCAAAATGGATTTGGTAAAACACATCCTTTCTCACTGCGCCAAGAGCAGTTCCAAAATAGGAGAAAGTCCTGCCATCTGCCGTAGCCAGATCATAATAATTGACGCCGCCTTCATAGGCTCTTTGTATTGTTGCAACAGCATCCTTTTCACTTGCTTCTGCTATGTAAGAAGTGCCAAACCCCAAAACACTAATCCTGTCACCAGTTCTCCGGTTAATCCTGTACTCCATCTTTTCACTCTCCATTTTTACCCCAATGTCTTTGAAACGGAAACCCGTATTACTATTATACCTATACGCAGTCCATACCGCAATACCTTCCCCGCCTTTGGAACTTGTGCATAGAGTTTTAACATTCCTTATATTTCCATAGACCAGAATCTAAAAGTTCATTCACTCATTTAAGAGGTTCCAACCGCCGCCAACGCTTCCTTTCCTACATATTGCCCCACAATAATACCATCAACTACGTTATAGGTAATCTGAAGCAGTTTTCCCAACACCAGGGGGATGGTAAATTTACTCCCTTTTCGGAAAAGTGTTCCCACTGCATAAAATTCTAAATACAATGCATATTCTTGCCTATGATTACAGAATTAATTTTCACCTGACAATTCTTCAAACTTGAATTGGGATATTCATTATGGTTAAATAATTACCGAAAGATATTCACTGTCTATAAAATTCCCCCAACCATTTTTTTGATCTACCGTCATATTTTGAATACCATTTACAAATGGAAAAGAAATATTATGCAGAGATAAAAAATGCAGCATTTTATATAAAATTTTCAATGTCGGAATATCTGCATTATCAAAATCAGTACACTCGCATTCGTTATTAAATTCTATCGGCAACATTAAAACTTGATTAATCTCATCTTCCGAGTTTCCCGTTGTCAATCCAGCAAATAAATTTGTCAATTCCAAATAATCTTTTTGGGACAGCTTTCCGTCAAAAACGAGCGTATTAGTTTTTTCATAATCATCAAACTCAAAGAGATACTCCGGAACAACCGCAGAATATATATCACAGCCTTCATTCCAGTAAACATTCGTCCATTGCCAGCATCTTTTTGCTACTAAAACCCACTCCCTTTCGGGGTAACATAGAGTAAGGTATTTTTCAATGCACATAAACAAATAACATAATCTACCCGTCAATGAGAGAGGCTTTAATTCCGGTTCCAGCTTTTCCACAGCTCTACCTCCCAAAATATTCCAATCGATATACTTGATTATAAAATATTGATCCGCTATCTGCAATGTATATTTATAGACTCATTTTTGCTGGGTACACAATTCCGAAAAGGGAGTAAATTTATTAGGCGACTGTGAAACAAGTTATTTGCAAAGTTTAATGGTGTCCATTGTCTGGAAATATGCTTTTGCGTAACTCTAGTATCTGCAATGTGGCGCATCCCACCCCATAACAGATAATATCCTTCACATCAAAAACCGAACCAATCAGTATCCGCATAAATATATTGCCGGAAAGATGCAGCCATTCCACAATGTTCAGATATTGCAGGAATTCCACTCCTGTGGCAAAAATAAAAAGAATTATCGGCAGCCATCTGCAGCCCTGCGGCAGAAAAATCCTCACCAAACAATAGAGAACCACCACAACCAGCACATCCCCTATATAGGGTCGTATAAAACGGTCGTGTACAAACAGTGCAATAAACACTTCCACCGCTAGAAATAGCAAAAAAGCCAGAAAATACAGCGCCCGCTTTTTCCAAACTAACGGGTATTCTGTTTTTGTGAGGTTTTCGTCATGAGTCAGCATTCCTTCCACTCCTCAATTTTATATCTTTAATCATAAAATATTTTTCTTCTATTTACAACGTATATTTATAAACCCATTTTCGGCAGGACACGGTTCTGAACAGGAAATAAAAAAGTACAGCTCCCGGCCATCGGTTTCGTCCAACGGTCAGGAGCCATTTCATTTTTACAGTATGTTACTTCTTTCTAATCGGGAAATACACCTCGGTCTCCCAGTCTTCCGGGGAAGGAGTGTCGAACTGGGTCTTGATATAAAGGTCAAACGGAGCCCCGATATATTCGTAACCGTTTTCAATAATCCAGGATACAATGGCGCCATAGGCTTCCGAAAGATTGGAATATCCCCCTCGGTGTACCGTCATCGCGCATTCCTGCGGCTCCATAACGATATCCGCCTTTTCCTTTTCTTTGATTCCAATGAACACTTCCACGTCGGATGATTCATGATTGAATTCCTTATCAAAGTATCTCGCGCCATTTAAGCCGGTAGGCGTAACCCGCTCCTTGGGCACACGCTCAAACAGTGTCCCATAGTACTTCCCAAACTCGTCCACTCCCATCATGGCACGATTCACCAGCACATTCATGGCTGGAGAGTTTTTCACCTCAATCGTATAGCTTTTCTGATAAGTCATAATGTCACCTATCCTTTCAAATACAGAAATGTGTGTCTGAAGCTCATTCAGGATAATGGCCCTTTCCTGTTGCTCATGCTTCAATTTTTCCTTCTGCTGCCGCAGCCTTGTAGAGATCTCTCTGTGATCTGAAAGGATAATGATATGTTGAATTTCTTCCAGCGAAAAGCCATACCGTTTCAACCGTTGAATATAGTTCATGGTATCGATCTGTTCTGTCCGATAATATCGATATCCCGTAAGACGATCCACCTCCGCCGGCATCAATAATCCAATTTTGTCATAGTGGTGGAGAGTTTTCACACTCACCTGACAGACTTTGGAAAATTCTCCAATCTGCAACATAGTCGCTGCTCCTTTCATCATGGTAGATTCGAATCTACAGGTAATATACACCCTTACCTTACAGGAGAGTCAATGCTTTTTCTCAAGCGACTAATAGTTACGATTACCTTATCTTTTCCCACCATGAGCTTGATAGTACAATATCCCACATGCCGTTAGACACAATCGGTTTCAAAAAAATGGCGATCAAAAACATAACCGCTAAAACGACGAAAGGTTCATATGGTATCGAAGATTCTTTCGTATCTGCTGATTTGAAAGGTAATTGAAAGGAAAATCTTTTGCTTATATAATAGCCTAAAACGGTTCCCGCCGTATTCGTAATTAGATCATCAATATCTGTAAGCCGAAACGTAAAGATCTGCAATATTTCAATACAGACGGATAATGCGAATCCCATAAAAACCATTGTTTTTACGGAACGATACCGCTTCCAAATAGCAGGCACCAAAAATCCCAGCGGCATAAATAAAATAATATTTAAGACGGTGTTTTTGATGTATTCGAGCGGACTGTTTACAATGTCGATCAGCGGAATAAGATTAAAACTAAAATTTACGTTAAATGTATCCACCGCAGGAATACCCACAACAGAGAAAACCGCTATGGAATAAAATGCAAATATGATTATTGCAATCAATTCTTTAAAATTACGTTTTCTAAAGCTTGCATACCGTAAAACTATTACAGCAGGAATCACAAATATGATTGATGAAATGCAATCTATAGCAATGGATAATAAACGTATCACTTTCTTCTGCCTCCCAAATCTCTTGATATTGTACCTCAGTTTATCACATCACAGATTACGATACCATTGATATTTGCTTAATATTTGTTTAAATCCCTGCTATCATTGTTCCCCTTTTTTATTCAAATTTTCTGTCATACAACAGCGCAGCGATCAAAACCACGAAGCAGGAGCCCGCATTATGCACCAGTGCCCCGGTGGTGGGATTCAGCTTGCCCAGCACGGACAAAGTGACAGCCAGGAAGTTGATGCACATGGACAAAGTGATACTAAGTTTGATCGTTCCCACAGTGGCATTGGAAAGTCTCTTCAAATACGGAAGCTTTGAGATATCATCACTCATCAGCGCAATATCCGCGGCTTCCACCGCTATGTCGCTGCCCATGCTTCCCATAGCAACGCCCACACTGGCCGTTTTCAGCGCGGGGGCATCATTGACGCCATCACCCACCATACACACCTTCCGTCCCGCATCCTGAAGCTCGTTGATGCTGCCAACCTTTTCCTCCGGGAGCAACTGAGCACGGACTTGACGAATACCCACTTGGCTTGCGAAATGGTCGGCTGTCATTTGATTGTCTCCTGTAAGCAGAACGATATCAGTGTCCATGTCATGAAGCCTTTTCACAATCTCTCCGGCTTCATCACGAAGCACATCTGACATGGCCACAACACCGATGCAGCGATTCCCCTCCGCGACCAAGATTGAGGCTTTGCCCTGAGAGCGCAGTCGCTCCAATGTGGTGGAAACTGCCCTGTCAACCTGAGCGCCATGGTCTGAAAGGAATGTTTCATTGCCGCACAACAGCGTTTTCCCCTCCACCTGAGCGCAGACGCCCTTTCCGGCGGTCATGCTGAATGTGTCGGGTTCCGCAGCCACAATGCCCCGCTTCTCCGCACAGGCTGAAATAGCTTTGCCTAACGGGTGCTCACTTCTGGCCTCCACAGAAGCGGCCATGGACAGCAGAACCGTTTCGTCCAGCCCATCCTCAAGGGGAATGATATCGCTGACTTCCAGACAGCCGCGAGTGAGCGTACCGGTCTTGTCAAAAGCAATGGTGTCCACCCTGCCCATCTTTTCCAATGCCTCGCCGGACTTGATGATCACACCGTGCTTCGTCGCCTGACCGATGGCCGCCATGATAGCGGTGGGCATAGCCAGCACCAGAGCGCAGGGACAGAAAACCACTAAGACGGTGACTGCACGGACAATGTCCCGGGTGGCAAGTCCGGCTGCAATCGCAATCAGGAGCGCCACCGGCACCAACCAGCTTGCGGCTTTGTCCGCGATGCGGGCCATGGGCGCTTTTTTGTCCTCGGCCTCCTGCACCATGCGGATCAACTTTTGCAGAGACGAGTCCTCACCTACTTTGGAAGCGCGGATATCCACTGCGCCAAAGCGGTTGATGGTTCCGCAGAACACCATTTCCCCCACGGTCTTATCCACGGGCAGGGATTCCCCCGTCATAATGGACTGGTCTACCGAAGTCTCGCCGTTTACGATCTCACCATCCACAGGGATCGCTTCCCCGGGCAGCACCCGCAGAATGTCATCCTGACGTATCTCATCCGCAGATATCATCTCCTCCTTGTTCCCTGTTACTCTCCTCCCTTGGGTGGGAGCAAGGCTAATCAGTTTTTTCAGTCCCTTTTTGGCCCGCTCTGTGGTCATGTCCTCCAATATTGCGCCGATAGCCATGATGAACGCAACTTCGCCTGCCGCAAACAGATCGCCGATTCCAATCGCCGCAAACATGGCAATACAGATCAAAAGAGCGGAAGAAATTTTGCTGATTCCGGGATTGTGAATCACTCTCCATATCGCCAGATAAAGCAGCGGAATACCGCTGATGAGGATAGTCGCCCATGCGGGGTCAAAGGGCAGGAAAGCAAGGTGCATCGGCTCTCCTCCAAATTCCTCCACCAAGTGGGGAACCAAATCCAACAGCAGAAACGCACCGGCCACAATCGTCATGGGAAGTCCAGCCAAAAAATCATTGATTTTTTTCAACATCCTTTATCCCTCCATTTTTCTTGACACAAGTCCAGAATAACCGTATAATTTATCTGTTATCAAACACTTTGTTCGCTATTTATTGTATTCATTTTCCCATGGAAAACAATAGTCAAATCGGGAAATGTGTAAGTTACGGAACATTTTCCGCATTTTGTACGGGGGTGATTGTATGGACAGACGACAACAAAAAACAAGAGCCGCAATTTTTAAGGCATTCGGCGTTTTGCTGGAACACAAAAGCTATCACAATATTACGGTACAGGAAATTATTGACGGGGCAAATATCGGAAGAAGTACCTTTTACGCCCATTTTGAGACAAAAGATGATTTGCTGAAAGAACTTTGCAAAGAATTATTCGACCACATTATCAATAGTGCGATTGATTGCAGCCATACCCATGGATTATATTCTGACGACAGCGCGCCTGAATCCGTGTTCTGTCATCTATTGCAGCATTTGGAAGAAAACGATCATAATATTCTCGGGCTGCTCTCATGTGAAAGCAACGAGATTTTTCTGCGATATTTCAAAGACAGTTTAAACGAATTGGTAAAGACTCAGTTTGTCAGCCAAAACCGCCACAAGAATACCCTGCTGCCGGAGGATTTTTTAATCAACCATATTTCCGGCAGCTTTGTAGAGATGGTTTTGTGGTGGATTAAGGGGCATATGAAACATTCGCCGGCTGAATTGGATCAATATTTTCAGGCGGTTATCGAGCCCATCTTATAGTCGATGATACGTTTTCATACTCTATGCCAATTGCCGAACGGCCATTTGCTCTTTACTCATTATTGCGCTTTTTGTATTCCCGCCTCAAGATTACAATCGCCACGCCGGTGATAAGTATCACCAACGGTATGGCAATCAGTATCCGTTTATTTTGCCCTCCGCCCGGAACGATGCGTTCGGCCGGAAAATCCTTTTCCTCAGGCTGCGTCACTCCGATTCCGGAAGTGCCGTCGGGATAGAGCGTATCGAAATCCGCGCCCGGCTGGTCAAGACATATCCAGAAATTTCTGCGTGCAAAGTAATAGCCCACATTGCCCCAGCGATGTCCCTGACTGTCCACATAGGTCCCATGATACTCCGGCACATAGCTTTCAACCGTCGCCTCATAGCCCTCTGTCGCTCCGGGATAGCGCCAGAACCGGACGCTCTCTCCCAGATATTGCTCGTCCAGCGCTCCCGACTCTGCCGTGATGTCCGCCTCGTATTCCTCCGCGAAGGAAATAGCGTCATATACCACATCCATATACTCCATGGGCATCCATCCGGTTTTGGAGCCCTGCTCCTCGTAGATGCCCCAGACGACCCCGTTTTCGTCCTCATAAGTGAAAGAAATATACGCCTTAAAGCCGTTTTCCCATCTGGCAACTTCCCTGCCGGATACGGGACTCTCATACACAATCACCTCTCCGTCCGGACCATTTGCCGTAAAGGTACGGCTCACATATTCACACTCGGATGAGTGTTTCTCATAAAAGGAATCCAGAGGCTCCCAGATTACATCTGCCTGCACCGGAAGTACGCAAAACATATAACAGAGACAGCCGCTCAAAAAAGCAATCCACTTTTTCATCACTCTTCTCCCTTTTCCCTTTCTTTTACAACACCTTTAACACTCCGATCAGAACTCCCAGCAGCCAGGAACATCCGTTGGCTGTGAGCGCCAGGAGCACAGGTCTTTTTATCTGCCTTTGCTCATCCCTCGCAAAACAGCAATAGACAAATGCCTCCACAATGACCACCGCCGCCTCGATGACGAGCTGTACCGGCACTCTGCTGTAATACGGCAGATACAGACGGCAAAGCCAGTTACACAACACTGCGGACGGATTGGTAAGCACATTCACCAGCACCACAAGCAGCACATTTTTTCTTGTGCGCAGCCCGAACAGAAACGCGATGGCAAGCTCTGTCACCATCGTAAGTGCCAGAGAAATCCCGAACATACGAATCAGATAAATAACCATCGCACTCTCCTATTTGCGGTTCCGCATCCGCCGGGAGAATACGGTTATCCCAGCTCTGTCCGGATTTCCCATAAAAACACCCGCCGCCAGAATCAGCAACATAATAAGGCTTCCGGCACATCCAAGGACACCGCCTCCCCGTAAGGTGCGCAACCCATAATATTCCGGCAAAAAGCCCAAAAACAGGCCAAATGTTAAGAGTCCGAAAGAAAAGCCCGGATACTGCGGAAGTTTACATATCAGCAGATATAAGGTGATCGGCATGGTCATATTAAACAAAAACATGGCTGCGGCTCCGGCAGGCATGCATCCGGAGAACAGATACAGGACAGCAGCCGCCGGCAGACATATGGCTGCCGTCTTTAAAGCTCCAAACCGCGCCGCGAAAAATCCTCCCGCCACCTTGCCAAGTACAATTGCCAGTGTGCTTAAAACAGCGGCAAAGGTAGTTGTCTTCCATGAAAATGTGACAGCCATGCCAATGTAGGATCTCAGGATTACAGCCAGAAACAGACAGAACGCCAGAGGAATGATCCCTGTTGCCTCAGTCTGTACCCTGCCGCCCTTCAAATTATCTGCCGCCTTGCCCAGTGCGCCTCTGCGCCGGAGTACACAGGCCGTTCCCACACATGCGATTGCCATAAATGCGCCCGCACCGTACAGCCACTGCGCTTTTGCGCCATTTTGGGCCAACTGCATGCCAAAATACAGTCCCAAGGCGCCGGGAGCCACAAAGACACCCAGCCCCCTGCCTCGCCAGCCCTGCCTCTCATCCTCGTGAATGGTTCCGACCCCGCCGCCGATATGAAACAGGGCATTCCCGATCCCCAATATCACCGGATGTGTGACTGCTCCGACGAGCGTGAGCACAACGCCCACACACATGGCGGCAAAAGAACTGTATTTTCCGCTCTTCGCATACCAAAGGTCCAACAGCGCGCCAAAGGGCATTTGCAGCGCAAAGGCGCAGAAATTATAGACCAGCACATAAAAATATCCCTGCTCCTGCTTGAGAAAGGTCCCAAACATCGCAAAGGCGCAGACCCCATCCACAAACATATGCAAAACCGAATATATGGCTGTCATAAGAATTTCATCCCCTGTGATATTGCACCGATCCGTATCAATCTATATCTGAATTATATCTCCTCAGGAGCAAAATTGCAATCCGTACTACTCATATCCTCCACCGTGCTTAAACCGCACACTGTCGCCGTAAAATTTAATAAAGCAGGCATTTGGAAGCAAAGACTCATCCGGTACTATATTTTTCCCGCCGTCCATCTCGTACAAAGAGATATAGTGGATTTCCGGCAGATCCCCCAGAAAATCATAGCTTTCCACATTGCCCGTAGACAATGACAGATAGGCCAGATGGGAACAGCTGCGGAGGATGGACAAATCCGTTATACCTCTAAAATACTCATTATGGTCCCATCCAAAAAACCATCCACCTATGTGCAGCTTACGAAGGTTAGTCAACTTTCCCAAAAAATCTAAATTTTTTACCTGTGTATCTGCAGAATAAATATTCATATATAACACCCTTAAATCGATCAAATTTTCAAGACAGGATAAATCTGTGATATAGAGGGTACGCAGATTGATCTCCAGACTTTTCAGTCCACGAAAGTGTCCCAAATCCTCTAACGTGTCCAAGAGCCGCCCTTCCATCGACGAATATCTTATCTTCGTTCCGTAATCAGCACTTCCGTTTAACTGCACACGCAGGTATTCTTCTTCGCCATACTCGATAGAATAGTAAGTAATCTCCATTTCTTCGATTAAGGCAAGATCGCCTGCTGTCACCTCCCGTTCCATGAAAGCCTGTTTTTCTTCCTCTGTAAGCTGCCACAGTTTGGACAATTCCTCCCTAACCAGCCTTTCAAATTCCGGCTCTTTCCATACAATTGCGTAATCATCCGGATAATCCTCCACCTGTTTCAACGGCCCCGAATAAAGCCGCTGCATGGCATTTACAAAGGGATTTCTAAGCTGAGGGTAATTCCACATTTCCGCACCCACATAATCCTGCGCCTTCACCTGATACACCCCCGGATCCAGACAACGCACTGCCGCATAGCAGGTTTTTCCCCGAACCATCTCAAGAACAGTCTCTGTGCAGCGCTTTTTCTCGCACAGGGCAAACGCTTCGCTTTTAGTTGTTTTGTTATAGCAGAAGTAGGCCATTATTTCATATTCTTTGTCTCCCGCATCAAAAGTGAAGCTGTAACCGCACAGGCTTCCAATTCCTGTTACCTGATATCTTTCAAAAGAAAGATCTGACACCAGATCACCGCAGACTTCCCTGCTGCATCTGCTGACCTCCTCCTTAAATTCATCCCAGTGCACATAAGGGTCCGCTTCCTTTAGGTCATTCACATAGGGAACGCTTGCATATATGCAATAGGGCAATCTATAACTTCTTCTGCCAAAAGAATCCTCAAGCTCAAAAGCCTCTCCCTCCACAATAAGGTCAAATCCGAACTGATCCTCATTAATATAATCCTCAATCCCCACATTCATATATAGAGTTTTCCCTAAGTCAAGTTCCACTCCCGGCATGAGATGTTCCGGTATATCTACTACATCTTCATTATCAGACAAGATTCTCTGATAATATATGCCCTTTCCCCAATAATCCTCCGCAATGTCCCAAAGAGTATCCCCAAGCTCTACAGTATATGTCTCTTTACTGACAAATTCAAGATAATGGTTCCTCCCCCGGCCTTCAGGTTGTTCATCCGTTAAAAAATAGTCTTCATTTTGACCGACATACGCATGGCTTTCCATTGACATGCCTGACAGCATTATAAGAAAAATTGCGGCTCTCACATACCACTTTAATCTCTTGCCCATACCATTCTCTCTTTTCATGTAATCGACCGTAAGCTCAAGCGGAAGATAATACTCCTATTTACAGATAATTTACAGGAATCACCTTGTCGGTGTTTCGGAGCGTTACCGGTTTGTCGTACAGACAAACCACACCTCCCGAACCACGCTGAATCCCCGGAATTTTGTCCAGCAGAGCAAAGGCATCCGTATCCCGTTTGACCGGATCGGCATGTTTTTTCATCTCTATGGGGTGTAATATGCCGTTTTCCTCGATCAGCAGATCAATCTCGTTCATATCCTTGTCGCGGTAAAAATACAGCGGCAGCTCTAATATACCTTTGTTGTAATAACTCTTGATAATCTCCGATATAACAAAGCTCTCGAAGAACGCACCCGCCATCGCTCCGTTTTTCAGGACGTCGGGAGTGTTCCACTTAGTCAGATAAGCGGCAAGACCTGTATCAAGGAAGTAGAGCTTCGGCGTCTTGATCGCTCTCTTTGTGATGTTATTGGAATAGGGCTGAAGCAGATAAACGATGTTGGAGGCTACAAGGATGGAAAGCCATCGCTCAGCGGTCGGCTGGCTGACGCCCACATCTCTCGCCAAAGACGTCAAATTCAGGAGCTGACCGGTGGACGCTGCGGCAGCCACCATAAACCTGGTAAATTTCACGATATCTCCGATTTCAGATAGCTCCCGCACGTCACGTTCGATGTAGGTACGCACATACGCGCCGTAGAACATCTGCCAGTTGAAATCAAGATTGTCATACAGCTCCGGCATAGAACCTCTGTGGATTCTTTGCCATACCTCGTCATAGGAAATATCAGCAAGCTGACCTTTCCGTTCGGCAAAGTATTCCTCCGTTGGGAGAAACGGCACATCGCATTCGATTCCGTATTCCTCCCGCAGTGAAAAGCCGAGCAGCGTGACAAGACCGATGCGCCCTGCAAGGGATTCACTGATGCCCTTCATCATTTTGAACTGCTGGGAGCCGCACATGAAAAACTGCCCTTTTTTCCGTTCGCGGTCAAGATACAGCTTGATCTGTTCAAAAAGCGCAGGCGCCTTTTGAATTTCATCCACGAATACGGGCGGCGGATTATCCTTAAAAAAAGTACCGCTTTCCTCTTCGGCTCCGACGCGGACAATGGGATCATCCAGCGTGACATACCCGACACCGGAGGTGATTTTTTCAAGCATAGTGGTTTTGCCTACCTGCCGAGGCCCCGTGACAAGGACGGCTCCAAACATCCGCGACAGCTCCTGCACGGTTTTTTCAGCGTGTCTTTTTAGATACACAGAACAGCGCTCCTTTCGGCTGATTTAATATTTAATATTATTATAGCCAAAACTCCAAAAATATCAACCATTTTTCAAAAAAGTTTGACAATACGCAATTTGTTTTCCTCTTTCCCAAAGACAAAAAGAACGTACTGCAATCCACATCTATTGTGAAACACAGCACGCCCTTCAATATGTATCGCATTTCTTTTACCACTTTTAATGTATTACTGAAATTATATTGAAAAACCTAGTACGCATTAAGCAAAACGCCTTTTCTTCATGATTAATTATCAATTAATTTATCCTCATTATTCCAGCTATACAACTTACGGACTTCTGCACCGATAACTTCTGCCTGGTGCTCTGTTGCCAGCTTCCTTAATGCGTTAAAATGAACCTGTCCTCCTGCAGACATTTCCAGAAGGAAATCTTTTGCAAAAGTTCCATCCTGAATATCCGATAAAACCTGCCTCATGGCTTTTTTTGTATCTTCTGTAATAATTTTAGATCCTGTAATATAATCACCATATTCCGCAGTATTAGAAACGGAATATCTCATTCCTGCAAACCCTGACTGATAAATCAAATCTACGATTAACTTTACCTCATGGACACATTCAAAATAGGCATTTCTCGCATCATAACCTGCTTCAACAAGCGTTTCAAAACCAGCCTGCATCAATGCACAGATACCGCCGCATAAGCCAACCTGCTCACCAAAAACATATGGCTCCGTCTCTGTGCGGAA
>JAIDDH010000010.1 GCA_029055435.1 Acetatifactor sp. | reverse complement strand
ATTTCCAATTATGCGATAGAACTGAAGACCGAGATTGAGAAGGTGCGTGAGCAGATACAGAATATCGAATAGCGGAGGCTGTATGTTAATTCACATCGGTTTTGGCAACATTGTCAATACGACCAAAATTATCGCCATCGTCAGCCCGGAGTCCGCCCCCATCAAGCGTATGGTGCAGCGGGCCAAGGAGCAGGGGACGGCCATCGACGCCACGCAGGGGCGCAGAACCAAGTCCGTGCTGGTGATGGAGAACGGGCAGGTGGTGCTGTCGGCGCTTCTGCCGGAGACCATTGTGGGGCGGATCCGTCTGCCGGAGCAGGATGCCCTGTCAGAGGACGGCGACGGAGTCGCGGAGACAGCCGCCCGCGGCGAGTCTTTCAGAGAACGGGAGGAGTAGAACATGGGCAGGGAACTACCGGAAAAGGGAATTTTGATTGTGCTCTCCGGTTTTTCAGGAGCCGGAAAGGGGACGCTGGTAAAGAAATTGTTGGAGACTTATGACAATTATGCACTTTCGATCTCCATGACTACCAGAGCGCCCCGGCCGGGCGAAGAGGAGGGCGTCCACTACTTTTTTACGGACAGAGAACATTTTGAGGAACAGATTGCCGCGGACGGTCTGATAGAATATGCACAGTACTGCGGCAATTATTACGGAACGCCCAGGGCTTATGTGGAGGAACAGCTCTCGGCGGGCAGGAATGTCCTGCTGGAAATCGAGATACAGGGAGCTCTGAAGGTCAAAGAGCTTTTTCCCGAGAGTCTGCTGTTGTTTGTGACGCCGCCAAGCGGCGCGGAGCTGGAGCGCAGACTGCGCGGCCGGGGCACGGAGACGGAGGAAGTCATTGCGAGCCGTCTGGCCCGGGCAAGCGAGGAATCAGAGGGCATGGAGGCCTATGATTATATTGTGATAAATGATGATCTGGAGATCTGTGTGGAGGAGCTTCACCATATTGTGGAGGCAGCCCGCAGAGCGCCGATTCGCAGAGAGGCATTTATAAAAGAAATCAGAGAGGAACTGAAAGGTTTCGTGAAAGGAGCACAAAAATAATGTTACATCCGTCTTATTCCGATTTGATGAAAGTGGTAAACAGTGATGTGGAGATCGGGGAGGCGCCTGTGGTAAACAGCCGCTATTCCATCGTTATGGCGACCTCCAAGCGTGCAAGACAGATTATCTCCGGCGAGGAGCCGCTGGCGGACGGGGACGTGCAGAAGCCGTTGTCCCTGGCAGTGGAGGAGCTCAATCAGGGGAAGATTAAGATTCTCGGTGACGAGGAAGAAGCATAAGAGACGTGTTTGAGAGCGGTAGCCGGCGTGGGAAACAAAATTATCCGCCGGCTATTTCTCATCAGAGGAAGAAGCATAAAAGAGGAGCACTGTATGAAGATTTTGTTTGTCTCTCTGGGATGTGACAAAAATCTGGTGGATTCCGAGAGGATGCTGGGCATGCTTTCGGAGAAGGGGTACGAATTTACCGACGATGAGGCCGAGGCGGATATTGCGGTGGTGAACACCTGCTGCTTTATCGGGGATGCCAAGGAGGAGAGTATCAACACTCTGCTTCAGATGAGTGAGCTGAAGGAGTCCGGGCAGTTGAAGGCATTGCTTGCCGCCGGGTGTCTGGCCCAGCGCTACCGGGAAGAGATTCAGCGGGAAATTCCCCAGGTGGACGCGGTTCTGGGCACTATGGCCATCGACGAGATCGTGAATGCGGTGGAGGAGGTGCTTTCGGGCCGCGCGAAAAATCATTATAAGGATATTGACGCGGCGCCGGTGGCGGGCGGAAAACGTCTGGTGACTACAGGCGGACACTTCGCGTATCTTAAGATTGCGGAGGGCTGCGATAAGCACTGCACTTACTGTATTATTCCAAGGGTGCGGGGGAAATTCCGCAGCATACCTATGGAAATGCTGGTTTCAGAGGCCCGGGAGCTTGCAGAGGGCGGTGTGAAGGAGCTGATTCTGGTGGCGCAGGAGACCACGCTTTACGGCGTGGATTTGTATGGGGAAAAGAGTTTGCCTAAGCTTTTGCATGAGCTGGCGAAGGTGAGCGGCATCCGGTGGATCCGCCTTCTGTACTGTTATCCCGAGGAGCTCACGGAGGAGCTGATTCAGACCATCGCCTCAGAGCCCAAGGTGTGTCATTATCTGGATATTCCTATTCAGCACGCGTCCGACAAGGTGCTGAAGCGCATGGGCCGGCGCACCAGTGAGCAGGAACTGCGGGATATCATCGCCGGACTGCGTGAGAAGATTCCCGATATCTGTATCCGCACCACGCTCATCAGCGGTTTCCCCGGGGAGACTCAGGAGGATTTCGAGGAGCTGTACCGCTTTGTGAATGAGATGGAGTTTGACAGGCTGGGTGTTTTTGCCTATTCTCAGGAGGAGGATACCCCGGCGGCAGATATGGAGGAGCAGATACCGGAGGAAGTCAAAGCTTTCCGAAGGGATGAGCTCATGGAGCTGCAGCAGGCCATCGCCTTTGAGAAGGCGGAGTCTCTGGTGGGACAGGTGCTGACTGTGATGATAGAGGGGAAGATTGCAGACGAAGATATCTATGTGGCCAGAACCTACAGAGACGCCCCCAATGTGGACGGCTATCTGTTTCTGAATACTACTGCAAACCTGGTGTCCGGGGATTTTGCCAGAGTGCTGGTGACGGATTCCAACGAGTATGATCTGATAGGAGAGTTATATCATGACGAAGACTAAAAAGAGCGGGATGAACCTGCCCAACAAGCTGACGATTTTCAGGGTGATACTGATTGTGCCCTTTGTGCTGGTGCTTCTGGGAAGCATTCAGGGATGGGGGCTTCATGAAATGCTGTTTGGCGGGGTGAGCGCCTATGCGGAGTACACGGCGTTAGGGATATTTATCGTGGCGAGCCTCACGGATCTTCTGGACGGCAAGATTGCCAGAAAGTATAATCTGGTGACGAATTTCGGTAAATTTATGGATCCTCTGGCGGATAAGCTTCTGGTGTGCGCCGCCATGATCGTGCTGGTGGAGATGGGAAGAATCCCCTCCTGGGTGGTGGTGGTCATCATCAGCCGTGAGTTCATCATCAGCGGTTTCCGGCTGATCGCCTCCGACAATGGAGTGGTGATCGCGGCCAGCTATTGGGGAAAATTCAAGACCACCTTTCAGATGGTCATGATCTGTATGATGCTTGTGAAAGATGCTCCCTTTTTGAGCTTGGCCGCACATCAGGAATACTTTGCGCTTGCCACTGACATTGTGATGTGGATCGCGTTGGCGCTGACGGTTATCTCTCTGGTGGATTATCTGGTGAAAAACAGGAATGTGATGAAGGATGGTGCAAAATGACGGTAGAATTGATCAGTGTGGGAACGGAAATTCTCTTGGGCAATATTGTGAATACCAACGCCGCTTATCTGGCGGAGCAGTGCGCGGGATTAGGTCTGTCCTGTTACTTTCAGACCGTGGTGGGCGATAATGGGGAACGTCTTGCCGCCGTTCTGCGGTGCGCCATGGAGCGCTCTGATATCGTGATTCTCTCGGGGGGCTTAGGACCCACGGAGGATGACTTGACTAAGGAGGTCGCCGCTGAAGTCTGCGGCAGGCAGCTTGTAAAGAGCGATATGTGGACGCAGCGCATCGAAGAATTTTTTGCAACCAGAAATACCACGCCCACGGAAAATAACTGGAAACAGGCTCTTGTGCCGGAAGGTGCGCTTGTTCTGGACAATCCTAACGGCACGGCGCCGGGGCTTATCATAGAGCAGGAGAACGTGAGAGTCATTCTTCTGCCCGGCCCGCCCAATGAATTGATTCCTCTGTTTGATACGGAGGTCAGACCATATCTTGAGAAATTGACTCCGGGAGTCATTTATTCCCAGACCGTAAAAATCTGCGGCGTGGGAGAGAGCATGGCTGAGACCAAGGTGAAGGATTTGATTGATGCGCAGACCAATCCCACTCTGGCAACCTATGCCAAGACCGGTGAGGTCCATATCCGTGTCACCGCCTCCGCGGAGAGCGCAAAGGAGGCAAAGAAGCTGACAAAACCTGTGGTGAAGGAGCTAAAAGCCCGCTTCGGTGAGGACATTTACACCACAGAGGAGGATGTGACTCTGGAGAAGGCTGTGGAGGAGCTTCTGCTGGCCAATAAACTGACGCTGACCTGTGCGGAATCCTGCACGGGAGGGCTTTTATCGGCGAGACTGGTCAACGTGCCCGGCTCATCGGAGGTGTTCCGCTCCGGTCTGGTGACCTATTCCAACAAGGCCAAGCGCAGACTTCTGAATGTGAAGAAGTCCACGCTGCAAAAGTATGGCGCGGTCAGCGCCCAGACGGCGGAGGAGATGGCAAAGGGAGCGGCGGCGCTCAGCAAGTGCGATGTGACCGTGGCAGTCACCGGCATTGCCGGCCCTGACGGCGGCACCAAGGAAAAGCCTGTGGGCCTGGTCTATATTGCCTGCGCTGTAAAAGGAAAAGTGACTGTGAAGGAGTACCGCTTCAGCGGCAGCCGCGCCAAGGTGCGGGAGAGCTCAGTGTCGGCGGCGCTGACATTGATGCGCAGCTGTATTTTGAAATATATCAGCGATATGACTTTCGGAAAGAAGTGATAGCGATATGATACTGAACACTGGCAGCAGGACGGACATACCCGCCTATTATAGCGACTGGTTTTATAATCGTATTCAGGCGGGGTATGTATTGGTGCGCAATCCTTACTATCCGACCCAGATAACCAAATACCTGTTGAATCCGGAAGTGATAGATATTATAGTGTTTTGCACCAAGAATCCCCTGCCTATGATTGACAGGCTTTCGCTTCTGGCAGATTTTGACACCTTCTGGTTTGTGACGATCACCGCCTACGGACAGGACATTGAGCCGTATGTACTGCCCAAAGAGCAGGTCATAAATTCCTTTTGTAGGCTATCTTCATTGGTAGGCAGTAAAAGAATGAGCTGGCGGTATGATCCGGTTTTTATTACAGATCAGTATTCCATCGAGTATCATATAGAGCAGTTTGGCCGGATGGCAGAGGCGCTTTCGGGATATACAGACCAATGCGTTGTGAGCTTTATCGATCTGTACGAAAAGACAAAGCGAAACTTCCGGGGAATACGCAGCGTTACAGCCGGGGAACAGGAAAGACTGATAGCAGGATTTTCACAGATTGCAAAAGCGAATGGTATGCAGATACATTTGTGCTGTGAGAATGCAGGGCTTGTCCGGGAAAATGTGGACGCGGACGGCTGTATGTCAAAAGCTGTGCTGGAGAAAGCGTTGGGCTGCAGGTTAAATGTGCCGAAAAAGAGACTGGCGCGGAGCGAGTGCTCCTGTCTGCTGGGTGCGGATATTGGGGCATATAACACCTGCGGACATGGCTGCCTGTATTGCTATGCGAACTACGACAGGGAAACGGTCGTGAAAAACAGAATGCTGCACAATGTCACATCCCCTCTTTTGATTGGAGATGTGGCTGAGAATGATGTGATAAAAACTGCAGAACAAAAATCATGGAAAAACGGACAAATAAATATTTTTGACTTATTGTAGCTGTATTTTATATGAATTTGGCGAGGTAACAGTTCAGCCTGAAATATTGCGAGAACTATATTCAGGCAGTGTCGAGGTGGAAGAATACCGGGATGGGTTAGCGGGCTTTGGCGAAGGTGGTGCGTTTTCTTATAGTGCGCGCCGGAGACCAGGGTGAAATGCGCATGGAGGCGCATTTCAGGCACTACGATGCATGGATGCATCTTAGTGCCGACCCGCAAATTGCAAGATACTATAACCGCACTATTAGAAAACACCCAGCCGCAGCCCGCCTGATAACCCATCCCGGTATTCTCCCGCCGACACTGTTGGATTGGCATTCGCAATATTTCAGGCTGAGCTGTTACTTGGCGAGGGGATTGTTTTAAAATACCCCTTGCCTGCGGAGACTCTTTGTGGTACATTTAGTTTATCTGATACTTCTATATCTAATGCTATTCTATTGTTCCGGCATTTCGCCACAAGTTTCAGATTACAAGTTTCAAATACTGTATGTGAAAGTTAAATAGGGGAGGGATGCCATTGAGGGAGTTTTAATGGACATATAATGAGATAATATGTGATTAATAAAAAATGCAGTTGACAAAACCGAACAAATGTTTTATTCTGTATAATAACAGAGAGAACACTTGTTCCTTGCGAGAAGGAGATAAGAATATGGAAAGAGAAGAAAAACTCAAAGCGTTGGATGCGGCCATCAGCCAGTTGGAGAAGCAGTACGGTAAGGGAACCGTGATGAAGCTGGGAGATCCCTCGGCGCAGATGAATGTGGAGACGATTCCGACAGGTTCCCTGAGCCTTGACATTGCATTGGGGCTGGGTGGTATTCCCAAGGGGAGAATCGTGGAGATATACGGACCGGAGTCCAGCGGTAAGACCACGGTCACTTTACATATGATTGCCGAGGTGCAGAAGCGCGGCGGCATTGCCGGCTTTATCGATGCGGAGCATGCGCTGGATCCTGTGTATGCGAGGAATATCGGCGTGGATATCGACAATCTGTATATTTCTCAGCCGGACAATGGCGAGCAGGCCATGGAGATTGCGGAGACGATGGTGCGCTCCGGGGCCATTGACATTGTGGTAGTTGACTCTGTGGCGGCACTGGTGCCCAAGGCGGAGATCGACGGCGACATGGGGGACAGCCATGTGGGCCTGCAGGCGAGACTGATGTCTCAGGCGCTGCGCAAGCTCACTGCCATCATCAGTAAGTCTAACTGTACTGTGGTGTTTATCAATCAGCTGCGCGAGAAAATCGGTGTCATGTTCGGCAATCCGGAGACCACCACCGGTGGCCGTGCGCTGAAATTCTATTCATCCGTCCGTCTGGATGTTCGTAAGATAGAATCTTTGAAACAGGGCGGAGAAGTAATCGGCAACCGTACCCGGGTAAAGGTGGTAAAAAATAAGATTGCACCGCCCTTTAAGGAGGCGGAGTTTGACATCATGTTTGGCGAGGGTATTTCCATGGTAGGAGATATTCTGGATCTGGCGGCCGGCATCGATGTGATTGTGAAATCCGGCGCATGGTATGCCTACAACGGCAATAAGATCGGCCAGGGGCGCGAGAATGCGAAGCAGTACCTGAAGGACAATCCCGCAGTCTGCGAGGAAGTTTCGGCCAAGGTGAGGGCCCACTACGGCCTTGACGGCGCAGCGGATGCCGGTACATCGGCGGACGCGGAGGATGCAGGCTCTGCAAAGGATGCGGGAAGCGCCAAGAGCGCAGGTGCCCGCGCGGGCAAAAAGGGACAGGATGAAGCGTAATGCGGGTCACACAGATTGAGGAGCTGACAAAGGCGCGGAGCAGGGTCTGGCTTGACGACGCGCCGGCCTTTGTCTTATACAAGGGCGAGCTTCGCCGCTGCCATATAGAGGAGGGAGAGGAACTGCCGGAGGAAACCTATCATGCTATCATGGAAGAGGTTTTGCCCAAGCGTGCGAAGCTGCGTGCGATGAATCTTCTGAAGGATCGAGAGTATACAACGGCGCAGCTTCGTGCCAAGCTCAGACAGGGTTCCTATCCCGAACAGATTATAGAGGAGGCGCTGGAGTATGTCGCCTCCTTTCATTACACGGATGATCTGCGTTACGCCGTGCAGTATATTTTCTGCCATGAGAGCAATCGCAGCCGCAGACGTATCGAACAGGATTTACAGGGCAAAGGAGTTTCTGCCGAGACGATTCAGGCGGCATGGGATGCATGGGAGGAGCAGGGCGGTTCGCAGGATGAGACGGGGATGATGCGCAGGCTTCTGGAGAAGCGCAATTACAATCCTGATACCGCTGATTATGCGGAGCGTCAGAAGCAGGCGGCTTTTCTTCTTCGCAGAGGTTTTTCCGGTGAGAGCGTCCGCCGGGTATTGCGGGAATATTAATTTTATTTTTATTGGGATGCACTTCTACTTGACATTGCGGTTATTTCAGTTTAAAATTTAACTGTTGTGAATTGCTTGTTTGATTGTTTATCGAACCTGTTTTACAGGCAAATCGTACAATGAAAATTAAATAAAGGAGGTGCTCCTGTAATGACGCTGCAATGGATACTTATCACAGTTGCAGTTGCATTGGTTTGCATCCTTGTCGCCGCTTTCGTTACCTATACGGCCACGGTTTCCCACATGAAGAAATCCGCAGCCAACACGATTGGGAACGCAGAGGAGAAGGCGAGAGAGATTATCGATGATGCTCTCAAGACCGCAGAGGCCAAGAAGCGTGAATCACTGCTTGAGATCAAAGAAGAGACCATTCGCACGAAGAATGAGCTTGACAAGGAGATCAAGGAACGCAGATCTGAGGTACAGCGGGATGAGCGCAGAGTACAGCAGAAAGAGTCGAACATCGATAAGAAAGCCGATGCACTGGAAAGACGTGAGCAGAGTTTGGCAGCCAGAGAAGATTCCCTCAATAAGATGAAGGAAGAAGTCTCCAAGCTGAACGAGCAACGGTTACAGGAACTGGAACGAATTTCAGGTTTAACCTCTGAACAGGCAAAAGACTACTTATTGAAAATTGTTGAAGATGAAGTGAAACATGAAACGGCCGTGATGATCAAGGAATTGGAGAGTCGGGCCAAGGAGGAAGCTGACAAGAAGGCGAAGGAGTATGTCGTCTCCGCGATTCAGAGATGTGCTGCAGACCATGTCTCTGAGACCACGATTTCTGTCGTGCAGCTTCCCAGTGATGAGATGAAGGGAAGAATCATCGGTCGTGAGGGACGCAATATCCGTACCTTGGAGACCATGACAGGCGTGGATTTGATTATCGACGATACGCCCGAGGCAGTGATTCTCTCCGGATTTGATCCTATCCGCCGCGAGGTGGCGAGAATTGCTCTTGAGAAATTAATTGTAGACGGCCGAATCCATCCGGCGAGAATCGAGGAGATGGTAGAGAAGGCCCAAAGAGAAGTTGAAGTAATGATTAAGGAGGAAGGTGAGGCCGCCACTCTGGAAGTCGGAGTACACGGCATTCACCCGGAGCTTGTAAGATTACTCGGAAAGATGAAGTTCAGAACCAGCTATGGTCAGAACGCATTGAAGCACTCTGTAGAGGTGGCGCAGCTCTCAGGACTGCTTGCCGCTGAGATGGGACTTGATGTGCGTCTTGCCAAGAGAGCCGGACTTCTCCATGACATCGGTAAATCCGTGGATCATGAGATGGAAGGCTCCCATGTACAGCTCGGTGCAGAACTTTGTAAAAAGTACAAGGAGAACGCTGTGGTCATCAACGCAGTGGAATCTCATCATGGCGACGTAGAAGCCACATCCCTGATTGCATGTATTGTACAAGCTGCTGATACAATCTCTGCTGCAAGACCGGGAGCTAGAAGGGAAACATTGGAAACCTATACTAGCAGATTAAGACAGTTAGAAGAAATAACAAACAATTTCAAAGGTGTAGAAAAGTCTTTTGCTATTCAGGCAGGTCGTGAAGTTCGTGTTATGGTTGTGCCCGAGCAGGTTACAGACGCCGATATGGTGCTGATGGCTCGTGATATCTCCAAGCAGATCGAGGCTGAGATGGAATATCCGGGACAGATCAAGATTAATGTAATCCGCGAGAGCAGAGTGATCGATTACGCAAAGTAAACGCACGGAATCATAGACAGTTCAGGACAGATGTATTAGACAAAATTTCATAAGTAAATGTGAGAAGAGTGTGGATTCATATATCTACACTCTTTTTTTGAAAAAAACTCTTGTATAATGCGGTCTGTTATAGTATTATTAACCAAGTGTATGATTGTATACGATTATGCAAGCTCGCGAAATGAGAGAGGAGTACGGTTATGAACAGGAAAGCTTATCAGGACTTAAGCAGAGAAGAGTTGTTGGAGTTGCAGTCTCAGCTCAGTGAGGAGTATCAGGAGGCCAAGGCAAAGGGTCTGAGTTTGAATATGTCCAGGGGGAAGCCGGCTGCCGATCAGCTGGATTTGGGTATGGAGTTTCTGGATGTGGTGAACAGTGAATCCGATTTGATGACGGAATCGGGCGTGGATACCCGTAATTATGGGGAACTCACCGGGATTCTCGAGGCGAGACGTCTGATGGCGGAGATGATGGGCGTTCCCACAGAGCAGGTGATTGTCTGCGGTAATGCGAGTCTGAGTATCATGTACGATACGGTGAGCCGTGCCATGACTCATGGCATTCTGGGCAGTACTCCGTGGTGCAAGCTGGATAAGGTGAAATTTCTGTGTCCGGCTCCCGGGTATGACAGACATTTTGCGATTACACAGCATTTTGGAATCGAGATGATTACCGTTCCCATGACGCCTCAGGGACCGGATATGGATATGGTGGAGAAACTGGTGTCTGAAGACCCTGCGATCAAGGGAATCTGGTGTGTGCCTAAATATTCCAATCCGCAGGGATATGTTTATTCCGACGATACGGTGAGACGTTTTGCCAATTTGAAGCCCGCCGCGGAGGATTTCAGGATTTTCTGGGACAATGCTTATGTGATTCACGATTTATATGAGGATCGGGACAATGCCCTGGCAGATATTCTGAGCGCCTGTGCGGAAGCTGGAAATCCTGATATGGTGTATGAATTTGCCTCAACCTCCAAAGTTATTTTTGCGGGGGGCGGTATCGCGGCTGTCGCGGCCTCCGCTGCCAATCTGAAGGATATACAGGCCACGATGACGCTTCAGACCATCGGCTATGACAAGATAAATCAATTGCGTCACACACGTTATTTTAAAAATCTGGAGGGCCTGAAGGCGCATATGAGAAAGCATGCGGCTCTGATGCGTCCCAAGTTTGAAGCGGTTCTGGAGGTGCTTGACAGGGAGCTTGACGGCGCGGGCATCGGCACATGGACCAGGCCGGAGGGCGGATATTTTATCTCCTTCGACGCCATGGAGGGCTGTGCAAAGCGGATCGTGGCAAAATGTAAGGAGGCCGGTGTGGTGCTCACCGGTGCGGGGGCGACATTCCCCTACGGCATAGACCCGGCGGACAGCAATATTCGTATTGCGCCTTCCTTCCCCACATCGGAGGAATTGGCGCTGGCGACGGATTTGTTTGTGCTCTGCGTGAAGCTGGTCAGCGTAGAGAAGCTTCTGGAGGCATAGAAAACAGGATTTAATAAGGGATTGGAGTGAATAGTTCCTGGAATGGAGGAGACATGGAAGGATATAAGCGGCTTGAGCGCACTCTGGTTGCAAAGGGGGCAATCATCGACTATTATCAGGATACCATGCAGATACCAAACGGCAATGTGGCAAAGTGGGATTTGATTGACCACAAGGGAGCTGCGGCCGTGGTGCCTGTGCGGGATGACGGCCGGATTCTGATGGTGCGTCAGTACCGTAATGCTCTGGAGCGGGAGACCCTGGAGCTGCCCGCAGGGGGCTTGAACGGCAGAGAGGAGCCCACGATTCAGGCAGCGGCAAGAGAATTGGAGGAGGAGACAGGATATATCAGCTCGGATTTGGAGCTGT
This sequence comes from Acetatifactor sp., assembly GCA_029055435.1. GTDB lineage: Bacteria > Bacillota > Clostridia > Lachnospirales > Lachnospiraceae > Acetatifactor. The sequence continues at coordinate 2,087 of JAIDDH010000010.1, read as the reverse complement.
TGAATTCCATATACACCACGGTGGCCTTCTGCAATGAAAAAATTGACATTTATCTGGCAAGAAATCTGCAGCCCGGCACACAGCATCTGGACGAGGATGAGTACCTGAATGTGGAGGCATGGTCTGTGGAGGATTTGATGCAGATGATATTTGAGGGAAAAATTCAGGATTCAAAGACCATCTGCGGTATTCTGACTTACGCGGTAAAGTACGGTCAGGAGGATTAGGAGACATCAGGCAGCGTCCGCCGGCATATATTGAAAGAGTTAAGGCAGGTGGGACGATGCGGGGACGATTTCCTTTTGGTTACATTTTTCTGGCGGGACTTTTGGCCGGAATTCTTATGATGAATTTTGGAAAGAGCATTTTGCTGGACAGCACGGGGCTGTTGGAGGAGGAGACCTTGAGACAGATGTCCTCCGCAGCCTCGGACAGCAGTGTTCTTTTTGCGTTTGTGCTGCGGGAGCGCATGATTGAGTTTGTGGTGCTGGCGCTGGCGGCTACCACTTATCTGGGGGTGGCTGCCTGTGTGGCTGCGGCGGGGTGGTATGGCTTTTCGGCGGGAGCTTTTCTGGCGGCGGGAGTGCTCCGCTATGGACTTCGGGGGATTCTTCTGGCTCTGGCGGGGACGCTGCCCCAGTATCTGCTCTATGGGCCTGCGCTTTACGGATTGCTTTTGTGGTGTGAAAAAACCTGTAATATGATTTATGGGAAAGGGTATTATAGAAAGGGGTATTATCAGGAGAGCGACACAAAAATACCCACCTTTTCCAGGCGGGTATTATCGCTTGCGATTCTGTTTGCAGTCATGCTTGCGGGCTGTGCGCTGGAAAGCTTCGTGAATCCTGCAATTCTGAGAGGATTTCTGAAGACATTGTAAGCGCTCTTTGTGGCTTGATCGTGGTTTAATCGCGATTTAACCATGATTTAGCCGCGACTTAGTCGTATTCAGCCAGGTCATATATGAGTTTTTCGGAGGCTTCCCAGCCGAGACAGGGGTCGGTGATGGATTTTCCATATATGCCGCCGCCCACCTTCTGGCATCCCTCCTCGATATAGCTCTCGATCATCAATCCCTTCACCAGACTGTGGATGTCGGGATTCAGCTTGCGGTTGTGCATGATCTCCTTGGCGATGCGCACCTGCTGCTCGAACTGCTTGTTGGAATTTGAATGGTTAGTGTCGATGACACAGGCGGGATTTTTTAAATCCATGGCATTGTACATTTCCAACAGGCGATTCAGGTCCTCATAATGGTAATTGGGAGTGTTCTGGCCGTGTTTGTTGGTTGCACCCCGCAGAACCGTGTGCGCCATGTCGTTTCCTGTGGTGTTTACCTCCCAGCCCCTGTAGATGAAGGAGTGGGGATGCTGTGCCGCATAGACGGCATTGAGCATAACGGAGAAATCTCCGCTGGTGGGATTTTTCATGCCGGCAGGCACGTCAAAACCGCTGACGGTGAGACGATGCTGCTGGTCTTCCACGGAGCGGGCTCCGATAGCCACATAGGATAGGATATCGGACAGGTATCTCCAGTTTTCGGGGTAGAGCATCTCGTCCGCAGCGGAGAGACCGGTCTCCTGAAAAGCGCGTATGTGCATTTTGCGGATGGCAATCAGACCGGCGAGAAAGTCGGGCTTCTGCTCGGGATTGGGCTGATGGACCATGCCTTTGTAGCCCTCGCCCGTGGTGCGCGGTTTGTTGGTGTAGATTCTGGGAATCAGAACCAGCTTGTCGCTCACCTTGTCATTGATTTTGGCGAGACGATTGACATAGTCACACACGGAATCCTCATTGTCTGCGGAACAGGGCCCTATAATGACCAGAAATTTATTGCTCTTTCCGGTGATGACGTCGCGTATTTCGGCGTCGCGCTGTTCCTTCAGCCTGACCAGCTCGGGGGGAAGGGCGTATTCCTCGCGTATTTCTGCGGGGGTGGGAAGTTTTTTGATAAATTCAAAACTCATTGTATTCACCGTGGAGAGGCATCATATTGCCTCTCGATCCTTTCCATAATAAAATAAGTGATAATTAATCCATAATTATGCAAAATATGAATTATAAATTGTCCCTGAGTTATTATAGTA
>JAIDDH010000001.1 GCA_029055435.1 Acetatifactor sp. | reverse complement strand
GTAGTGGTAGTCTTGCCCTCCCCCGCCGGAGTGGGATTGATGGCCGTCACCAGAATCAACTTGCCGTCCGGCCGTCCCTCCAATTCCTTCAAATATGTATCGGAGAGCTTCGCCTTATATTTGCCATAAAACTCCAGCGCCTCCCCGGGAATGCCCACAGTCGCCGCAACTTCAGCAATCGGCTTCAGTTTTGCCTCCTGGGCAATCTCTATATCTGTCTTCATTTTCATATCTCCTCCAGAAGCTGTTCAAACTGTTCCATGCTCATCAGCACCTTGCGGGGCTTGGTTCCTTCCTCCTCACCCACAACGCCGTATTCGCAGAGCTGATCCATAATGCGGGCCGCTCTGTTAAAGCCAATTTTCAGCACTCGCTGCAGCATGCCGATGGACGCCTTATCCTTGTCTATCAGGAAGCGCCCCGCCTCCGCAAAATACTCGTCCCGGGCACCTGCGCCTCCGCCGTCACCTATGCCGCCAGCTCCCGCTCCAGTATCCATGCTCTTGATTTTTTCCTCGATATCCTCCGCATAGGTATTGCCCAGCATCTGATTTTTCAAAAAGTCCACCACATCCGACACTTCCTTGTCGGACACAAAGGCACCCTGTATACGCGCAGGCTTGGAATAGCCCTGGGGATAAAAGAGCATATCGCCCTTGCCCAGAAGTTTCTCCGCTCCCACCATATCCAGAATGGTGCGGGAATCCACGCCGCTGGACACCGCAAACGCCACACGGCTGGGCATATTGGCCTTGATCAGACCGGTGATGACGTCCACACTGGGACGCTGGGTCGCAATAATCAGATGGATTCCGCAGGCTCTCGCCAACTGTGCCAGACGACAGATGGACTCCTCCACCTCACCGGGACTCACCATCATCAAATCTGCCAGCTCGTCCACGATTATCACGATCTGAGGCAGCTTGTCCTCCGCCTCCTCACCGCTCTCCCGCAGGCTCTCCAGCTTTTTGTTATAGCCCTTCAGGTCGCGGACATTGAAATCCGCAAACTTGCGATACCTGTCCTCCATCTCAGACACCGCCCAGTGCAGTGCGGCAGAAGCCTTCTTGGGATCGGTCACCACAGGAATCAACAGATGGGGAATGCCGTTGTACACTGACAATTCCACCACCTTGGGGTCCACCATGATCAACTTCACATCATCGGGATGGGCCTTGTACAAAATACTCATAATCAATGTATTGATACACACAGACTTACCGGAACCGGTGGAACCTGCAATCAGCATATGCGGCATCTTTGCGATATCCGCCACCACCGTCTTGCCCGCGATATCTTTTCCTACCGCAAATGCCAGATTGGAGGGAAAATTCTTAAATTCCTGACTCTCCAGCAAATCTCTGAGAGCCACTGTCATATTCTCCTTGTTCGGCACCTCGATGCCGATGGCCGCCTTGCCGGGAATGGGCGCTTCAATACGAATATCCGTGGCTGCCAGATTCAGCTTAATATCGTCTGTCAGCCCCACAATCTTGGACACCTTCACTCCCTGCTCCGGCTGCAGCTCATAGCGAGTGACGCTGGGCCCCTGACTGATATCGGTTATGGTCACCTTCACACCAAAGGTACTCAGCGTCTGCTGAAGCCGCATGGCGGTCTCCTTCAGCTCTCTGGTGGAATCCCCCGTGGCAGCGACTCCCTTCTGCAGTCTCGAGAGCGGCGGGAACATATATTTCTTGGGCACCTTTTTCTCTGCACTGCGCATTTCCTTCTGCATCTGGCTCTCCGCCGGGGACAGACCGCTGTCCTGCGGCGCCTGCGCCTGAGGTTTTATCCTCGCAGAAGGCGCCTGTTGCTCTGTCACGCCCTCCTTATGTACCCGTATCTGCTCCGCCTGATGCGTGAGCAACGGCTCCTCACGGACAACCGACTCCATCGGCGCCCCATAAACACTCTCTTCAGAGCCAAACTCTTCAGAACCAAATTCTTCATGACCAGCTTCCACAAATTCCCCGACAGCTCCAGCCGCAGCCTCCGTCAGATTTACCTGATGCGCGGTGCGCACCCGGATGCTGTCAAAATCAAACGCCGGCATCTCCGCTCCGCGGGCTTCCGCCAAAGTCTGTGCAGACATTGCACTATTCCCTGCCCCCGCAACAGACTCCTGAGCAGGCTCCCGATACATAATCTCATGTATATCGCCCCGCTTCTTAGTCTCATCCTGCTTTTTCAGAGATGTATCCGCCATGACGCCGGACACCTTTTTCTCCATGCGCAGAATCTTCTCGTTCTCCTTCTCCTCTGCCCTCAGACGGCGTTCTTCCCTGCGGGCTTCCTTCCCACGCATGCGCTCTGCATTCTGCTCTTCTCGAAGCCTCTCCTGCTCCTCCCTGCGAAGCCTTGCCGCCTCACGCCTCTGCTCTGCATCCTCCCGCCAACGGTCCGGGTCTGCCGCAGCAAGCTCTTTAAAGCGGTCAGAGCCGTCCCTCACACGGCTCAAAAGAGAGCGCTCCGTCACCAGAATCAGGCTGACAACCGAACATAACAGCACCACCAGAATTGTGCCTACCGCCCCCAGATTATGCCAAAGCAGATAAGCCAGAGTTCCGGACAGCACACCGCCGCCCTTTCTGCCCTGACTACAGCTTAAATAAATCGTCTTGATATCATAACTTTCCATGGATGTCACCGGGCCTGCAATCAGCTCGCACACCACTCCCGCCATGAGAAACAGCACAATTCCCGCAATCAGCTTGCGCAGGGCAGTCGGACTCCCCTCATTCGCAAACCAGAACGACGCCGCCAGAAATGTCAAAATCGGCGTCACATATGCAACGAACCCAAAAATGCCGAACAGGATGCTCCGAATACCGTTACCCACAGGGCCGACAATGCCAAAATTGCACAAAAACAGCAATACCATCGCCACAAAGAGCACAATCAGACCGATCTCGTGAAAAAGCTCACTATCCTGCTCCGCCTGTCTCTGCTCCACCTGTCTGTCTTCCGCTTTCCTCACAGCCGGAGTACGGCTGGAACCGCCTCTGCCCGAATTTGTCTTTCTCTGTGTAGATTTACCTGACGAAGAAGCCATCTCGCTTCATACCTCTCTGTTCCATTCTTATACAACCATTCCTAAAGTACAAGTATACCATTTTTCTTGCCTCTTGTCACCATGTATACAATTTTTTCTCCCGCCGGGTGACAGTTTGGCTAAAACATTGCGATTGCCGTTTAAGCTGTGTCGGCGGAAGGAGCTGGGAAGGTTTTGCAGGCGGGCTGCGGTTGGATGTTTTCTAATAGTGCGGTTATAGTATCCTGCAATTTACGGGTCGGCTCTAAAGTGCATCCGTGCACTGTAGAGCCTAAAATGCGCATCCATGCGCATTTTACCCTGGTCTGCGTCACGCACTATAAGAAAACACTCCACCCCTCCGCCAATGCCTGCAAAACCATCCCCGTCTCCTCCCGCCTCGACACCAGCTACTTATTCGGCCTTTGCTGGATAGCAGCCCGGGCAGGGGAATCGTTTGTATGAAGACCCTTGAAAAACGTCAGCGCTTAACGAGGTCACGGGTCGCAAAGCGACTCGTCTAGTTTAGCGTCTGTTACGTTTTTCACGGAGCAAAAGCGTGTCTGAATACAAATGATTCCCCTGCCCGGGCGGCCCTTCCAGCAAAACCAACCTACTGTTTTCCCCCGTCGATCAGTTCATGGAGCTTGCGAATCGCTTTGTCGATTCCGCCGACCTCGTCGATAATTCCGTTTTTCACGGCCTCTTCGCCCACGAGGATCGTGCCCACATCCTTAGTCAGCACTCCGGTCTCCATCATCATCTCTTCAAACCGGTTGCGGTTCACTTTGCAGTGGCGGCACACAAATCCCGTGATGCGGTCCTGTATCAGTTTAAAATAATCAAATGTCTGGGGCACTCCGATTACCGTGCCGTTCATGCGCACCGGATGAATCACCATGGTGCCCGTGGACACGATATAGGAATAATCCGTGCTCACCGCTATGGGCACTCCGATGGAATGGCTCCCGCCCAGCACCAGCGAAACCGTGGGCTTGCTCAGAGATGCCAGCATCTCCGCGATGGCCAGCCCCGCTTCCACATCGCCTCCCATAGTGTTCAAAATCACCAGCACACCCTGAATCTCTTTACTGTCCTCAATGGCTGCAAGCTGAGGCAGCACATGCTCATATTTGGTAGTCTTGGAATTGCCGGAGAGATTGTCATGGCCTTCTATCTCTCCGATGATTGACAGCAGGTGGATGTCCTGATGCTTCTCATTGTCCTTCAGAGTGACCTGGCCCAGCTTCTCGATGCGTTCATCCTGATGCTCTTCCTTTTGAATCTGCTCGTCCTGCGCATTTTCATTATCCTGTTTATTCTGGCTATCCCGCTTATTCTGACTATTTTCGCTATTCTGACTGTCCTGCTTTTTGTTCTCCTGCATATTTCCGTCCTCCTGCCGATTGCTAAAAAGACCGTGTCCTCCACGGTCTTTTCTCCTCCACAGTATTTGAAATTTGCAGGATTTTATCCCCGATTTTACTGAATGTCAAAATCGTCGTCGTCCGCAACCTCATAATCGTAATCCAGCACCCGATGCGCCTTCTTCTTAGGCAATGGCAACGGATTCTCTATATAATGAATCTCATTGGCCGCATCCGTTGAAGAATTAGTATCAACACTGATCATCTCCATCTCGTCAGGCACTCCCGTCATATCCATTTCTTCCATTTCCGCGTTTTCTCCTTTGAGCACAACCAGGTCGGCCACACTGCATCCGGCCATGGCCGCGCAAAACAAATATAAAAGCCCATAGCCGTCAAAATATGTTGTATTGCTTATTCCAAAGCACTGCATACCCATCAGAAGCACCGCCGCAAAAAGCCACATACCCTTGTCTCTGATTTTGCGACTGAACCAAAAGCCATACACTCCCACTGCCATGAGAATCACCAGTACAGGCACATCCCATGATGTCCCGCCGGAGGCCACTGTGGCCGGAATGCGAAAATCGCCCGGCAGATAGAGCTCCCACTGCCCATAGATGGAAGCTGTCAGGGAGCCGCCGCCCAGACTCCGGATTCCATGCGCTCCCACATAGCCCAAGACTGCAGACGCCAGACAACATAGAAATGCCAGAACTCCATTTTCTCCGTTCTCGGAATACCTCATACCAAAACAGATGACTCCGGTCAGAAATATCAAAAGGGTGATTCCCGCCACATCCAAATAAAAGCAAAAACCGGTCAGGAGTCCTGCCGCAAGATAATACAGCAGCGTATAGATTCTGTTTCCACGCTGTCCGTCGTCCATTCTGTGAAAAATCGCTCCGATACAGTACAGCGCCGCTCCATAAAAAATGAGGAATAATAAAAGAGGCGTAAGCCGCTTTGTCTCCTCCAGCATATAGGGCGCAAAGCCCAGAAAAACTATGGAAATCAATGCCGCTACCGGGCCGGAAAGTCTACGGATACCAAGATACAAAGATACGGCCGCACACACCGCGAGCAAAGACTGCAAAAAAACTGCCGCAGACGCTTTGTTGCCCACAAGCAGCATCGCCCCGTGCAGCAGATACAGATACAGTTCCGCACCTTGGTGCGCCACCGCGGGCGAAAATCCCTCTGCAGTGACCTTCGCCATCTCAAACACCGGGTCTGTCTCCACATTCCAGACAGACATAATTCTCAAAACAGTCATACCTGCCAGACAGGCAATCAAAAGCAGGCTCTCCGCCACCATAAACTGCATCCGTCTTCCGGCATCCACCGCAGGAAACAGCTTCTGTGCTCCCTTGTGCAGAAAGAAGGAAAACGGCCCAAGCAGCAAAAGGATTGCCATGCCCACCACAAATCCGGGGAGAAAACTATGACCCAGCCCCACTCCCGCAGACATCGCCACCAGAAACACACAGCAGCCTGTGACCAGCCCATAGAACACCCATATCACAATTGCCGCTATATCATTTATTTTCATCATGAGTTCTCTTCATCCGTCAAAACCTTTTCAATATTGTAGCGGGGCCTCTGTTTTACCTCGATATAAATCTTTCCGATATACTGTCCCACCAGGCCGATGGCAAGAAGCTCCACACCGCCCAGGAACCAGATAGAGAGAATCAATGAAGTCCAGCCCGGCACCACATGCCCTGTAAAATACGAAATCAACGCATAAACAGCCGCCAGTATGGAGGCAAATATAATTACCATGCCAAGTCCCAGAATCATGCTGATGGGCTTTACGCTGAAGGAGGATATTCCATTGAATGCCAGCGCCAACATCTTTTTCAGCGGATATTTGGACTCTCCCGCCACACGCTCCTTGCGGTCATAATAGACACAGTCGGTCTGATAGCCGATAAGAGGCATCATGCCGCGAAGGAACAGATTGGTCTCCTTATACAGTGAGAACTGCTCTACGGCACGCTTACTCATCAGGCGGAAATCCGCGTGATTATAGACCGTCTTCACGCCCATCATCCCCATGACTTTATAAAAGCCCTGAGCAGTGGTACGCTTGAAAAAGGTATCTGTCTTGCGCTCCTTCCTCACGCCATAGACGATATCGTTCCCTGCATGGAACTTGTCCAGCATCTCCTCGATGACTGTCACATCGTCCTGCAGATCCGCATCGATGGATACCGTCACATCGCTCAGATCCTTTGCCGTGATAAGTCCTGCCGTCAGGGCAAACTGATGCCCTACATTGCCTGCAAGCTTCACGCCAAAGACTTGCTCCGGATATGCCCTGTGCTCCTCCTCGATAAGCTCCCAGGTGCGGTCCCTGCTGCCGTCATTTACAAATAAGATAAAGCTGTCCTCGCTGATTTTACCCTTTTTGACAAGGTCTTCAAGTACCTCCCGCAGCGCCTTGGACGCGATTTTCAAAACCTCTTCCTCGTTGTAACAGGGCACTACTATCGCCAGTCTGTCCATACTTACCTCCGGTTCGTTCTATCCCTCGATTGCCTGCCTTAAATCCTCGATGATATCCTCCACATGCTCGATGCCCACAGAGAGACGGATCAAATCCGGTGCAACTCCCGCCTCCTTGAGCTGCTCGTCGTTCATCTGACGATGAGTATGACTCGCGGGATGCAGCACACAGGTTCTGGCATCCGCCACATGGGTCACGATAGCCGCCAGCTTCAGCTTGTCCATCATCTCCTCCGCGGCCTTTCTGCCGCCCTTTAAGCCAAAGGAAATCACACCACAGCTCCCATTGGGCAGATATTTCTGTCCGAGCTCATAATATTTATTGCTCTTTAAGCCGGGATAATTTACCCACGCCGCCTGCTCATGCCCCTCCAAAAACTCCGCCACAGCCTGGGCGTTGGCACAATGTCTCTCCATGCGAAGAGGCAGCGTCTCCAGTCCCACATTCAATAAAAATGCATTCTGCGGCGACTGGATGGAACCCAGATCGCGCATAAGCTGCGCGGTTGCCTTGGTAATATAGGCAGCCTTGCCGAATTTCTGTGTGTAGGTCACCCCGTGATAAGATTCATCGGGCGTAGTCAGGCCGTGGAATTTGTCGCCGTATGCATCCCAGTCAAAATTGCCGGAATCCACAATGGCGCCGCCCACGCACATGGCATGTCCATCCATATATTTTGTGGTAGAATGCGTCACGATATCCGCCCCAAAGCGAAAAGGATTACAATTTATGGGGGTGGCAAAGGTATTGTCCACAATCAAAGGCACGCCGTGGCTGTGTGCCAGACGCGCAAACTTCTCAATGTCCAGCACCACCAGCGCGGGATTGGCAATAGTCTCCGCCATGACGCATTTGGTATTGTCGCGAAAAGCTTTCGCAAGCTCCTCCTCGGAGGCGTCCGGATCCACTACTGTAGTCTCGATGCCCATCTTTTTCATGGTGACAGTGAGCAGATTGAAAGTCCCCCCGTAGACAGTGGAAGACATGACCACATGGTCTCCCGCCTCGCAGATATTGAACACCGCGTAATAATTCGCCGCCTGACCGGAGCTTGTGAGCATGGCTGCCACGCCGCCCTCCAGCTCGCAGATTTTCTGCGCCACATAATCATTGGTGGGGTTCTGGAGTCTGGTATAAAAATAACCGCTCTCCTCCAGGTCAAAAAGTTTCCCCATCTGCTCGGAAGTGTCGTATTTATAAGTTGTGCTCTGAACGATGGGCAGCACTCTGGGCTGTCCGTTCACCGGCTGCCAGCCGGACTGCACACATATGGTCTCTTTTCTAAAATTCGGGTTTTGTGCCATACCATTCTCCATTCTTGCTGCAACCCGGAAATTTGGGCGCAAGCACAAATTTCTGTGTGAAAAATTTATTTTTCACACTATTCTCCCTGTTTTTTACTCATCCCAGTTGTGATATACCGCCTGCACGTCGTCATCCTCGTCCAGAATATCCAGTGTCTTCTGCAGATTTTTAATGGCGGTCTCATCGGTGAGCTCCACATAATTCTGAGGAATCATGGTAACCTCGGCGCTGAGCATGGGAACGCCGGCCTCCTCCAGTGCTCTGCGCACATCCTCAAAGGAATCGGGATCCGTGAGCACTTCATAGCTGTCTTCCTCCTCCGCGAAATCCTCCGCTCCGGCATCCAGAGCCGTCATCATCAGATCGTCCGCCGCCAGATCGCATTCTTCTCTGTCGATGATAATCTGTCCCTTCTTGTCAAACATGAAGGACACACATCCGGGAGTGCCGATATTTCCCTGGCCTTTTGTAAAAGCGCTCCTCACATTTGCCGCAGTGCGGTTCTTATTGTCCGTCAGCGCATCTACGATGATGGCAATGCCGTTAGGGCCATAGCCCTCATAGGTCACATACTCATAGTTTACATTTCCCACATCTCCCACAGCCTTCTTGATTCCGCGCTCGATGGTATCGTTGGGCATATTGTTGGCCTTTGCCTTGGCAATCACGGTAGCCAGCTTAAAATTATTGTTGGGGTCAGGTCCGCCCTCTTTCACGGCCACGGCGATCTCACGCCCTATAATAGTGAAAATCTTACCCTTAGCCGCATCGTTTTTCTCTTTTTTATGCTTGATATTCGCAAATTTAGAATGTCCTGACATCTCTGTTCTCCTTTATCCTTCCTGCTTGTCTCACCGGCTGAATATCCCGGCGCACATTTCTCATATCATATCATTATTTTCACTTTTCTTCAAGAGCCGATTGCGCCCCTTCCGCATCATCCCCGCCGCTCTGTGTCTGCTCGGGGAGTTTCGTCACCAGCACGCTCTGAATCATCTTGTTTTCCACGGATAATATCTTGAAATTATAGCCCTGATAATCTACGTTGAACTCTTCTCCCTCCTCAGGGATATGATCCAGACGATAGATCATAAATCCGTTCAGCGTCTCAAATTCCTCGCCGTTAAAACTGATACCGAAGCGCTCGGTCAGATCCTCCAGCGGAGTCTTGCCCTCCATCACATACTCGTCGTTGCCTTTGTCCTCGATGTACTCCGTGTCCTCGTCGTACTCATCCAGGATATTACCCACGATTTCCTCCAGAATATCCTCCATGGCCACCAGTCCGTCTGTCTGTCCGTACTCGTCCACCACGATGGCCATCTGCAGCTTGCGGGACTGCATCTCCTCAAACAGCTCGTCTATATTTTTGGTCTGAGGCACAAAATATGCCTCCCGGATAAGTCCCTCTATATCCTTGACACAGCCGTCTACAGAGGCATCCTGCCTGTGATAGCGCATGGCGTCCTTCAGATGCAGTATGCCGATGATATGGTCGATATTCTCCTCATAGACAGGATAACGGCTGTTTGTCCCCGCCAGCATAAAGTCCACGGCGTCTTTTAAATGCATATTGCCGTCGATGGCCACCACATTGCTCCTGTTGGTCATGATATCCTGGGCTTCCTTATCTCCATAGGCAAAAATATTGGAAATCATCTCCGCCTCGCTGTCCTCGATCACACCC